>CALCFP010000504.1 GCA_937900725.1 uncultured Bacteroidota bacterium
ATAGCTCAGACGTTGAAGCCTGATAAATTCTACAGGATTGTTCCAATCCACATTGGCGAATCGCCTCTAAAATCCTAAGTGTACCTAAAGCGTCTACATTTGCCGTCAATTCCGGAGAATCAAAACTCACTTGTACATGACTTTGTGCAGCCAAATTATATATTTCGTCTGGTTTAGTTTTTCTAACAACCTGACAAAGACTCATCGAATCTGTTAAATCCGCATAATGTAAGTGAAAATTTTTTTCCCCTTCTAAATGAGCAATTCTTTCTCTATAATCCGTTGAAGATCTCCGAATTAAACCATGAACATCATAACCTTTATCCAATAAAAATTCAGCAAGATAGGATCCATCCTGACCAGTGATTCCTGTGATTAACGCAACCTTATTACTCATATCATTAAACTATGTTTTCTACGTAAACCTAAAGTGCAAATGTAATAAATCGGCTAAAAGAATGCCAAACTGGTCAAACATTTACATAAAACAAAAAAGGTTGGGCAAATGTCCAACCTTTTATATAAAACCATAAACTATCTACTAATAGAAATTAGAACGATTGTCTTCAATGTCAGAAGCCTTTTCAATTGCAGAAAGAACTTGATATCCAGCCTTTGACATATTAGTACGTTGAAGAACCATACGCTCACGTGCCAAATCAACGTCATCTGGTTTAACAGAAGACTTAACTTGAATTAGGTAAACACCTGCATTGCCCTTGATAGGTTCGCTTATTTTCTGTTCAGGCAAGGTTACCATAGCAGCCTGCAATTCTGGTTCAACACCAACCGTACCTATTGAGTAAGAAGAATAAGTAGCGCTCTTTGCTTCCTTGACCTGCCCGCCAAGTTTGTCGGCAATGACCTGAAGAGTTGATGCTCCAGTGCTTGCTTCTTTCATCTTTGCCAAAAGGCCTTCAGCCTTCTTCTCAATCATAACACTTAGATAAATATCAGACTTGACTTCGTCAAATGAAGCAACACCCTTCTTATGAACACCAGAAACCATTGCAATTACAAATTGTCCGTCGAGTTCGAATATTTCAGATATCTCACCCTTGCTTGCCTTGTAAACCCAACGGATAACCTGGCGTGGATTGTCGAAATTTGCCAAACGGCGATCATCGCGTTTAACGTTTGCCGAACGCAATGTCAAACCTTCCTTGTCAGCATTTGCTACAAACGATTCCAGGTTACGGTTGTTGCTGCCATAACGGCTTGCATTGGTATAGATTGCATCGACAGTCTTGTTGCTTGCTGCAATCTCGCGTGCCACAACGGCAATCTTAACCTTTTGAATAGGCGATGTCTGGTTTTGAATTTCTACGACATGATAGCCAAATTGCGTCTTGACTACAACAATATCGCCCTTTTTGCCGCCAAAGCAGGCATCGTTAAATTCGCTAACCATTGTGCCTTCTGTGAACCATCCAAGATTGCCACCATCTTGTGCGGAACCATCTTCAGAATACTTTTCAGCCATTTCTGCAAAAGAAGATCCCTTCTTGATGGCATTCAAAATGCTGTCTGCTTTTGCCTTTGCGGCATCGTCAGACAATGTTGCCGAAGGGCGAATCAGTATGTGACGGGCCTCAACAGAATCTGCGACCTTTGCCGAAGCAATCTTGCGGGCCAACTTTACATAGCCATTTTCCTCGAAAGGACCAACTACAGTGCCGTTTTCAGCATCAAACAAATCAGCAACGGGTGCAGAAAGTTCGTCTTTAGAAAGATATTTTCCATTGAAAGGGACTTCGGATTCAAGATTGACAAATTGCTCAAGTGCATCTTCAGCCTTTGTACTGAACTCTTCCTTTAGATCTTCCGCCCATTCCATTGTCTCCTTTGCGTCTTCGTCAGAAGCAACAATCGGGAACACTACGTAATAAATATCACGTGATTCCTCTTGTTCGAAATCAGACTTGTGTGAATTGTAATATGACTTCAAGTCGCTGTCTGAAACTTTAACAGTTGAGTCAGGCACTGAAGAGTAGCGCATCTGGATATAGTCGAAATCGTACTTGACATTCTTGGCATCAGACTCGGCTTGGGTTTGCAAACCAGTTGCAAACATGCCCATTCCGACAAGTGACAAGAACTTTTGATCCTTCTTGTTTTCAACAAGGCTCTTTTCAAATGAAGCCCAAGAACTAGCGGCTTGTCCGCTTGGATCAAGGTCCATGCTCTTTAGGAATTGGATGACAAGATTGCGGTCGAACTGTCCTGTTGACTGATCTTGGAAGATAGGAATTTGCTTTACTTGAGGGTCGATAAAGTTGCCTTGAACCATGTCGAACAACTCTTCAGGAGATACATTGATACCTGCCTTTGCGTATTCTTCCTCAATAACATATTGACGAACAAGTTGTTCCCATGTCTGATCTTGGATTTGGTCAATTACGGCATTTTCCAATGATGTCTGTTGCGTGTTTTGCTTGTAAAGTTCTGTATTTTCATCAACTTTGGCTTGGAAATACTGGATAGGAATGTCGTTTCCAGCAATTTCACCCACATTGTTTCTTGAACTACCAAATGTTCCGTCGGCCTTGAAAAGGTCTCCAACGATAAATGCCAATAAGGCTAGTGCGACGATGATCGTTACCAATGTACCGGCATGATCACGTATTTTCTGTAAAGTTGCCATTTTTTATTTGTTAAGATTTTATTCAAAAATTTAGGCTACGAATATAGTAAAATTTATATTCCACATATAAAAAAGGATTTTTTGTGAGTGTATTTGTATGTTGTTGGCATACATATGTATAATAGTTACATATATGATTGCCATACGTGCCGATTATTGGTTTGTGGCTAAATAATTGCCGCATAGACTACAAGCAAATTGTTTTTTTGTGCTTTTCACCTACGCTGCAAATTAGGAAGCACTATTCCACTACAAGGTCGACCAATTCGATTTTTGTGGAAGTCGCACGCAGAATGGTAAATCGGTAATTGTCAAACGAGACCACGTCCTGGATTTTAGGGATTGCCCCGAAATGCGACAATATCAAACCTGCCAAGGTCTCGTATTCTTCCGACACCGGCAATTCTAGTTCGTATTTTTCATTGATGTAGTCAATCTCCAAACGGGCAGAAAACTGGAAATGATTGGCAGAATAACGATGCTCGCGGTAACGGTTCTTATCGTGCTCGTCCTGAATGTCGCCGACAATTTCTTCAAGTATATCCTCCATTGTTACAATTCCGGAAGTGCCTCCAAACTCGTCAACCACAAGAGCCATGCTTCTGTGCTTTTGCGTGAAAAGCGCAAGCAACTTGTTAGCAGGCATCGACTCAGGCACAATTGGCAGATTTCTGGTTACGGATATTATGCTGTCGGGATGCTGGAAAATTGATATGGAATGAGCAAAGCCGACAATGTTGTCGATAGAGCCGTTGTAAACCAATATGCGCGACAGCCCCGAACTGACGAACAGTTTTTTGAGCGTGTCGACACTGTCGTTGACTGATATGGCCACAATTTCAGGACGGGGCACCATGCACTCGCGTAGTTTCACTTTCGAAAAATCGAGGGCATTGCGGAACAATTTCACATCATTCGATTCGTCATCATCGCTGACATGGCCATCGGACAATCCATCCCAATCGACTGCGCCCCAATATAATTCGTTGTTCTCTGTTGTCTTGACATGCGAAAAAATGTTTGCCATAAAACGCGACACGTGATATACCAATCGCGACAGCAAATAAAAAAGATAGTAGAAAACCGAGACTGGCAGCGATATGGACTTAAGCATGTTGATGGATTCACGATTGAAGACAAGTTTCGGCAACACCTCGCCGGCCAACAGATACAGTACACTCGCTCCTACGACCTGCACAGCAACCAGAATCCAGAAATTGCCGGAAAACGGCAACCAGGCAAAGTTGCAATCGGACATCAACGCCGCCAGCGAAACCATTACAGCCAGATTGCCTATCACCATTGTTGAATAGTACTGCGCCGGATTGTTCATATACAAATCCACCACTTGTGAGAAATGGCGGTCCTGCTTCTTGTCGAGTTCTATACGAAGGTCGTTGGCAGATACAAAAGCCACTTCCATTGCAGCAAAAAACAAAGCGAACAATAGCAGCACTACCAATAATATGTAATGAACCAACATTTTTTCTTCTTTTGATTTTTCAAAAATAAAAAAACTTCGATTAATGTAAGTTCATAAATCTCTTCCTTGCAATTTGCACCATTCGTTTTAAAACACACACCTATTTATGTCAAAGAATACACCCTCGCATATGGCTTGTTTGTTAAATTTGTGAACGTTAAAAAAACAAAACCAGAAATGAAGACTTTCAATCTATTGACCATTGTGTGCGGACTTGCCTCTATTGGAGGCACATCAACTGCACAACAGCTTCCGCTTGTCTACAATGCGGAAAACACGGGTGCCGATTTGAAGAAAATCGAATATGTCGCTCCCGAAAAACTAACTTCGTGCAAAATGCTGCCCGACCCGTTCGCCTGGTCTGACGGCAGCGGCCGCTCTACTAATTTTGCAGATTGGGAACGTCGCCGAAACGAGGTAAAATCGGAAATAGAGTTCTACGAAATAGGCCAAAAGCCTGACAAGCCAGAAGAAGTGACTGCCTCGCTTAAAGACAGCGTGCTGACCGTGGTTGTGAAGCATAATGGCGAGACGCTGACGCTCACAAGCCGCCTGCGCATACCTAAAACTGGCGATGGCCCGTTCCCTATAAGCATTGGCATGGGACGGTTCAGCGGGACTGGCGCACTTTCTCCTGAGCTGTTCAATGGCTGCATACAAGTGCCATTCGACCATGACCAAGTTATCCGCAGCAGCCACCAGGCAGTGCGCGACGATAGTGCCAAATACTATAAATTGTACCCCAATGCCCGTGCCAACGGCAACTATAGCGCGTGGGCATGGGGTGTGAGCCGCATAATCGACGGTCTGGAGATTGTGGCAAAGGAGCTGAACGCCGACTTGAGCCACATTGCCGTTACAGGCTGCTCTTACGCAGGCAAGATGGCCATGTATTCAAGCGCTCTTGACGAACGCGTAGCTCTTGCCATAGTCCAGGAATCGGGTGGCGGCGGCATTAACTCGTGGCGTGTGAGCGACGACTTCACTGCCCGCACCGACACCAATGTCGAGCGCATCTGCAATACGAACTACACATGGTTCATGCCTGCACTAAAGGATAATTTCGAGGGCAAGGCCGACTTGCTTCCATACGACCATCACGAAATCTTGGCCATGTGCGCGCCACGTGCCGTGCTTGTTCTTGGCAATGCCGACTACGAATGGCTTTGCGACCATTCGGGCTACGTATCGTGCCGTGGCGCTGAGGCAGTCTATAATACATTCGGGATATCGGACCGATTCGGATTCGTATTCGACGGGAAACACCCTCACTGCCGCGCATCAGACCAACAAATAGAGGCCGTAAAGGCCTACATTGCCAAATATCTGTTCGGCGACCAGACTGTAAACACTACAATCCGCGACATAACGCCAACGCTTGGCAATGTTGACTACGACAAATGGATTGAGGCTTGGAGCAAATAATTGCATACAGCACTAAACGCGAAAAGGCTACAATGAACTTGTAGCCTTTTTTGTTTCAAATGCATAGCATTTGCTGCCGGTTAATAATGATTGTCATTCCTCCGTAATTATCATCCGTTTAGAATCAGCCTCCTGCCCGTCAACT
>CALCFP010000505.1 GCA_937900725.1 uncultured Bacteroidota bacterium
ATAGTAATGGAATCCCGGAGCCTGAGGTTCGCTGGTCACTTCCCATACGCCCTTGTCCAGCTTGGTCATAGGGTAGAGTTTGCCGAGATTCAGCTGCACGGTCCGGGCCTCTGGAGCGACGACTCTGACGGTGACGCTGTTGTCAGGATTGATCTTCGGATATTCTTTTCCAAGTACGTTTGTGCTTGCGCTGGTCTGCGCGAATGCCGCTGCGGCGGATAAGAGTGCGGCTATGGTAAGTATTGACTTTTTCATGATCATTTCCGGCTGAGGTTAGTCTTCTTTGAACAGTAACTGGGCATAGTTGTAGAGGCATCTTCTCCAGGTCAGCCATTCATGGGCTGTCTTAGGTGACTGGTAGAAGGTGTTCTTGATACCTTTTTTCTTGAGAATTTTGGACATGTCGGCAAGATGGTTGCCTTCGGCCTCGCCGTTTGCGATGAACAGCACGTCAGTATCCTTGTTGAACTGCTTAGGATTGCTGAAAATGCCGTTGTAGGCGGCGTTGAGCTGCTTAGGGTCCTTGAATCCCGGGTTGCTGTGGTTGAACTCGCCGATGACGATGATGCCGCTGAAGCCTGCCATGGATGCGAAGTACTCAGGATGTCCGAGTGCGAGGTCATAAGCCTGCTTCGCTCCCCACGAGAGACCTGCGGTGGCGCGGTGCCTTCTATCCGCGATGGTACGGTAGTGGGCGTCTACGAACGGAATCACCTCGTCGCAGATCATCTCCTCGAATGCGTCGAAGCTGTCGTTGCTGCCTTCGTGCTGTGCGTAGCCGCTGTTCATGACGATGATCATAGGCTCGGCCTTGCCTTCGGCAATCAGATTGTCCAGAATGTTGGCCATTCGCCCTTGCTGAACCCAGCCGCGATGGTCTTCGCCTCCACCATGCTGAATGTAAACGACAGGATAACGGTCGGCATTTTCATTGTATCCGGCAGGAGTGTATATGAATAGCGGACGCCATTCGTTGTCAACCTTCGAGAAGTAGTTCACTTGACGCACTTCGCCGTGTGGCACATCCTTTATCTCGAAAACGTCGGTATTGGCTTCAGGTATGTCGATTCCGCTCATCATCTTGCCACAGCCGTAGAATGTCTCGCTTGCCGGGTCGTTCACCGACACGCCGTCAACAACAAGTGCATAATAGTGGAAACCTGGCACTTGCGCAGGAATTGTAACCGACCATAATCCGTTGTCGTTGCGTGTCATGTCGTACTTTGTCCCGCAAATGTCCACTTGAACCAATTTGGCATCTGGAGCGTTGAGTCTGAAAGACAAACTATTATCACTCAATATTCTCGGATATCCGTTTACATTAATGTTAGTTACTGGCGCAACAGAGCCTTCGGGCATTTGTTCGCGTTGCGGGAACTGTGCCGTTGCACAACAGGTGATTAGTGCCGCAAACAGTGTGCAGGCAATTTTTGATTGTTTCATATGCTTGTTATTTAATTGTGTGTATCTATTTCAAAGATAAGGTTTAGTAAACATCGGCAATGATTATTTTTGGACAATTTATTACAATTTGCAATTTGTTATGAACGAGACATTCAAATTACTCCGCTCCGCTTTTCTTGCAGGCGTTTGCATTGGCATTGCAGGATTTGGCTATTTGGCTGAAAAAAGCATTGTCGGCGCAGTGCTGTTCGCTTTTGGCCTGTTGACCGTAGTGCACTACAAACTGAAACTCTACACAGGTACGGCAGGTTTTATAAAGAAAGGTGAAGTTGGCAATTTGTTCCTTATACTATTTGGCAATCTCATAGGCTGTCTTGCAGTTGCTATGATCGCACGATGCAGTCCGATGCCACTGCAGGACACCGCACAGAAAGTCCTTGAAGGACGTCTTGCCTGCGGTCCGCTCAAAGGCGGCATTTTGGCTATCGGATGCGGTTTCATCATGACTACAGCCGTGACATTCGCGCGCAAGGACAAGAATCTGCCATTGCTGTTTGGCGTTCCATTGTTCATCATGTGCGGGTTCCCGCACTGCGTTGCCGACGGATTCTACTATCTTGTCGTCCCCGCATCATTTTTGGCCGAAAACTGCGTTGACGTGCTTTTGTTCTACGTCAGCATAGTTGCAGGTAACTTTGTAGGATGCAATCTGTATCGTGGCGTCTGGGGCGCTACCGAATAAAGACATAATATGAAAAAGTGTAGAATAACAGTGATGCGGAAGGCTTTCTATGCCGATTTGGCCGCAAAATATGAAAATCCGATTGAGCACGCCTGCGACATGCAGGAAGGCAAGGTGTTCATCTCATGCGATTGCGAGAAGCCAGAAGGTCTGTGTCAAACCGCTTGGAACTGCATGTATCCGTATGTGTTTGCGTTGAGCTATGGCGCAACTGACTTTTACGAAGGTTGGATGAAGAATCCGAAGAGTGCCATGATTTCGTGCAACGACGGGTTCCGCCCTGTCAGTTACCTTATCGAATCAATTGACTGAATATGACACATGAAACTCCCATATGGCTTTCCTTTGTTACCAACAAAAAAGGCTTCCCTATTGAGAAGCCTTTTTGTTTATCTTAATTTCTCTGCTTATTGCTGTCCTGCGTCAAGTTTTGCCTTAATGTCGTTGTACTTGTCGTTGTATTCAGGATGTGAACTGCGAAGTTTGAAATAGCACTCTTTCAAAACTTGCATTGCATATTCATCATTTGGCTTTATAGAATAAGCTTTTTCAAAGTAGGGAACTGCAAGGTTCATTTGTTCAAATGCAGCAGCAATTGCAGCATCATATTCTTTAGGCTTGTTTGCTGGGATGTCATTGGCTGCCTTAGCCATTTCAACAGCTTTATTATATACTTGTACGCCTAAATTCAGCCATGCATCAAAATAGTCAGGCTTAATTTCCAAAGCCTTTTCATAAGCTGCCTTAGCCTCGTCTGGCTTACTTAATCTATCAAGCAACGAACCTTGTGAAAAATAGTAAGTTGGGTTGTTGCCATCTTGTTCAATAGCTTTAGCTAAATAATCAAGAGCTTCTTGCGATTGGCCAAGTAAAATATAGTGGTTGATAAGTTCAATAAGCAATGAACTGCAATTGTCAGGATATGCTTTGATGCCTTTTTCAATTTGAGCCAAATAAGCAACTGTATCACCTTGTACTTTATCAAGATTAGCCAATAGGCCATAAGCCATTGCACCGCTATAACCAATCTCTATGCATTTATTGTAGTAGTAACGAGCCTTGTCATAGTTCTTAATCTTGTCAGCCATTAAGCCAGCATTGTAAATTGTCACTGAATCAACCTTGCCTGGATTAGTGATGCTGTCAATGGCAAGAGACTGTTCGAAGCAATCCAAAGAGTTTGCCAAATCGCCTTTGTCATTGAAATCATATGCAGCATTGGAAACAGTAAATGACATAAGTGACAATGATGTATTGATTTGCTTGCGGAAACTACCTTTCGCGTCAAGTGCAATTGCCTTCTTGTATGATTGCAAAGCTATTGCCGTTGGGGTTTCACACAATGCCTGCATTACAGGATTCTTTGATTCTGCTATTGCCTTGTAAACATCACCTCTAACCATCCAAGTTTTAGGTTGGTCTTTGG
>CALCFP010000506.1 GCA_937900725.1 uncultured Bacteroidota bacterium
ACTCCACTCATAGTGAGCAGCGGGTTTGCGGTCAGCAGCGCGTGCGGTCCAGCCATCGTCTTCTATAATCACATTTCTACGTCCCAACATCACCATTGGCTCTATGGCGATGGTCATACCGGATTTGAGTACGATACCATTACCTCGCCTACCATAGTTACATACCTCAGGGTCCTCATGCATCTCGCGTCCTATTCCGTGTCCGACAAACTCGCGGACAACCGAAAAGCCTCTCGATTCGCAGTAGCCTGCGATTGCCGAACCGATATCGCCGATTCTGCCGCCTGCGACAGCCTTCTGAATGCCAATGTAAAGGCTCTCTCTGGTTGTGTCGCACAGCCGCTTCGCCTCGGGAGAAATGTCCCCCGCTGCGAAAGTAGCAGCATTGTCGCCGTTGTATCCGTTCAGTTTTGCGCCTAAGTCAATGCTGACTATGTCGCCCTCGCGAATCACGCGCTTGCTGTTTGGTATTCCATGAATGACCTCGTCGTTTATGGAAATGCATGCCGTAGCAGGATAGCCGTTGTAATTAAGGAAGTTTGGCTCAGCGCCGCATTTCTTAATATAATCAAAGGCTATTTTGTCTATCTCGCCGGTTGTTACACCCGGCTCGACAGCCTCTCCTGCTAACTTTAATGCTCCTGCCGAAATGATGCACGCCTCTCGCATGAGGGCGAGCTCCCTGTTCGTTTTGAGCACTATCATGCTTAATCCTCCAGTGCCTTAAGAGTGAGTGCTGTTGTATCAGCAACCTCCTCCTGGCCTTCAACTATCTTGAGCGTTCCCGCTTTCTGATAGTAATCCTTGAGAGGCTCGGTCTGCTCGTGGTAAACCTTAAGTCTGTCAAGAACTGTGTCGGGGTGGTCGTCCTTACGCTGAACAAGAGGACTGCCGCAGTTATTGCAGATGCCTTCCTTTTCGGTCAGCGGGGCATTGATGTTGCGGAGTCGCAAAAGGAGCCAGGCATCTTCGGCGTGGGCAATGTAGTTCGCAATGGTGGGCACGCTGATTTTCCCGCCTACGCTCGACAGCACTTTCGATATTCGGTTGTACGAAATTGGTTGCATAACGCTTTCCGCCATTTTCCGAATCATCAGTTGCAACAGGCGCACATTTGATATGTTGTTGCGCAACGCGATGTCGCCAATGTAAATCTTTTGGAACACGCTCGACAGGTAGTGCCGTTTTACAGGCAGGTTCGCCGATTCGGGCAGTCCGCCCCATACGAAATACTCGTTGAACGCCTTCAGGAACTGAACTTTTTTCTCGGTTGAAAGTAGTGATTTCGTGTCGTATGCCGTGCCGTTTGATTTCAGGAATTCCTTGAATCCGTACGGAAACACTTCGGCAGGAAGGTACCGACCGCCTAGCGGAGCCATTATTTCCTGCGAGAGCATTTTAGCGTTGCTTCCAGTGATGAACACCGAATACTTCTTGTCGGCTAACGTGCGGGCGTACTTTTCCCAGCCGTCAATGTTCTGAATCTCGTCGAAGAAAAGGATAGGACGGGTGTCGTAAAGTTCGGCGTGGCATTCAAGTATAAGGTTGAAATCCGATGCGGTGAAGCCGTCAAGCCTGTTGTCTTCAAAGTCGATGTACAGCAACTCGTCCCAACTATGGCCGTCGTTCAGCAATTCCCTCATTTTTTGATATAGCAGGAACGATTTTCCCGACCTTCGGACACCGACAAATATCTGCAGTGGAAATTTGTCGAGTTCAATGTCTCTCGATACAATTTCATACTGTTCAACGTCTTTCTTGTTGTTTAGTATAACTTCCTTCAGTTTGTCCTTGCTGATAGCCATATTCTATTGATAATTAGTTGTATTTTCGATTGTTTGTCATTCATACTTGCAGGATTGTTAAATCCTGCTTTAAATAGTCTGACATTTTATTAAATGCAAATTTATAAATATTTATTATTTATAAAGTGCCATTTTATAAAAACCATTCATTTTGTAATATTTCATTTAATAAAATCGATTAAATATATAAAGCACCATTTAATAAAAGCGGTAGAATTTATTAAGTGTCGTTTAATAAAAATCGTAAAATATATTAAGTGCCATTTAATAAAAATGCACATTTTTATAAAGTGTCGCTTAATAAAACATTGTTATTTGTAAAGCGGGGTTGCAAATGGTCGTTTTCGGGCTCGGATTTGTGGTCTATTGTGCAACAATTTCAATTCCGCATTTTTCCGCTATTCGCAATGCAGGTGTGTTGTCGCGATTGATTCTTGCGGTCAAGTGGCTGATATTCAGTTGCGATTTGGCAAAATCCTTCATCCATTGCGAAGCGCGGGTGCCGATGCCTTGATTCCAGAATTCAGTGCCAATCCACAGCACAAGTTCTGCATTTCCGTTGCTGATGTTGCGCAATCCCACATTGCCAATCACGTCGCCGTAAAAGATAATCGGGAAGTTGCTGTTGCTCTGCAGGTTGTCGGAAACCCACACGCAGGCATCGTCGTATGTGAACGGCGACGGGAACCAGCGTTCCA
>CALCFP010000507.1 GCA_937900725.1 uncultured Bacteroidota bacterium
TGCTTTGCCCAATATGGATTTCAAGATTATGCAGGGCAACTCGCTCTTGGAACAGTTTGAAGGCATTGATTTGAGCAACCTGATATCCGATGCCGATTCAGGCAGTTCGCAACTTGCCCTTTCGTTTGGCGAAGCCGATACCAAGAAAAACATCAAGGCGCTGATGAATTCGTATTTCAACGAAAAAGACCATACCCGCAAGGCCCAACTGCGCGACCAAATTGATATGCAGGTTAAGGAACACGTAAAACTGCTTACCGAAGGCCGTGCCGACATTGCCCAGCACCTGCAGGACATTCCCGTTTCCGCCAACCAACATTTCTTCCTTTGGCACACTTGGTTTAATGATGTCTTCAAGAATGGCGGGTTTGATATTGTGATTGGAAATCCGCCGTATATTCAGTTGCAAAACAATGGTGGCCTGTTAGGCAAGTCACTGCAATGTGGCGGTTTTGAATCATTCGCTTCTACAGGCGACATTTATTGCCTATTCTACGAAAAAGGTTGGCAATTGCTGAAAAATAGAGGACATCTATGTTTTATTACATCAAACAAATGGATGCGTGCGGGTTATGGTGAAAAATTGAGGGCATTTTTCGCTACCAAAACAAACCCGAAGCAACTTATAGACTTTGCGGGAGTCAAGATTTTTGATTCGGCAACTGTCGATACAAACATTCTTTTGTTTGAACGAGAGAAAAACCAAGCGAAAACAACCGCCTGCGTGACTAAAGATATGTCGAAAAACGACTTAAGTAATTTGAGCATTTTTGTGCGACAACACGAGGTAAATGTGCCTTTTGTGAATGGCGATTCTTGGGTGATTCTTTCACCTATAGAAATGAGCATAAAGAACAAAATAGAAAAAGTTGGAATACCGTTAAAAGAATGGAATATAAATATTTACAGAGGTGTGCTTACGGGTTACAACGAGGCTTTCATAATTACGACCGAAAAAAAAGACGAAATACTTGCTAATTGCCAAAATGAAGATGAAAGGGTGCGGACGGCTGAACTTATTCGACCTATTCTACGTGGCAGAGACATAAAACGTTATGGATATGAATGGGCGGAATTATGGCTTGTTGCCACATTCCCAAGCCGACATTATGATATAGAAGAATATCCTGCCTTAAAGAACCATTTATTATCATTTGGAATTGAGCGATTAGAACAAACAGGAAAGAAATACAATGGCTTTTCTGCACGCAAAAAGACAAATAATAAGTGGTTCGAAACACAAGATAGCATTAGTTATTGGGACTTATTTTTTCAGCCTAAAATATGTTGGAAAGCCGTAGGTAGAAATCTCACATTTGCTATAGTAAAAGAAGGCATCTTTTTAACTGCGCCTGCAAGTTTTATTACTGCAGGAAAATACAACAAATACATTTTGGCTTTCCTATGTAGCAATATTGGCAAATACTACATTTATCAGAATAGTGATACTACAGGTGCAGGTGATATAATGTTAAATATTCAATCTTTAATAAAATTTCCTGTTCCTGTTTGTAACGATACAACAGAAATAGATAATTATATAGAACAAATCACCAATAGTTACGATTACGAAATACAAACACAAATAAATGCACTCATTTATAAAGCATACGGCTTTTCAAAAATTGAAATACAAGAGATAGAAAGCGTTTGCTAATTATTGAATCTCAATAAATCCAATTATATCGCGTTCTTCTTTTGAAAGTTTGTACAAGTCGAAAATCATTTCATCTATTGAAATGGCTTTCGACTTTGTGTATTCATTCTGTATATCAAACAATGCATCTTTAAATGCCACATTTACTTCGTCATTTACCTGAAGTACAGGAATTTTGTCGAAGAAAATTTTTCGCAATTCTCGTGTGCCACCTTGTAATTCAGGGAAGTTGTCGAGAAAACAAAATTTAAACAACGAAGAGTTTAAAAACGCGGTAAGATATGCCGTGTGTTGACCTGTTATCATAAATGACTTGTCGTTCTGATAAAAGCCTTTCTCATCATAATAGAACGGTATGTACTTTGTCATATTTGGATACATTATTTTTGGCTTACAAAAATCATCCAAATAAGCGCAGTTTCTCAAATTGTATGGTGTCGCGCCTTTATCGTCCCTTTTATTTATCTTATCCCAATGTAAATCAAGATGTTGCTTAATTGCGGGATAATCATTTATGTCAATTGGTGGATATTTGCCTTTAACCCCGTTATGGGTGTTTATCAACCACAAATTTGCCCAATCGTAGCCATACCTCTTAATATCACGTCCTCTTAAAATAGGTCGAATAAGTTCCGCAGTTTTGGTGCGTTCTTCATCAGTAGCGCAGTTTGCCAAAATCTCGTCACGCTTTTCTGTTGAAATAATAAATGCGTCATTAAAGCCTGTCTTAATGCCATAGTTGATTTGGATGTCCCAATCTTTCAATGGTGTGCCAACTGCTTCAATCTTCTGCTTAATTGATTGTTCTATAGGTGATAATATAACCCAACTGCCACTATTATCAAACTCGCATATAGTTGAATGTTGTAGTATAAAAATGCTCAATTTAACCCCATAGTTTTAATGTATCTGTCGAGCGTATTCCTGTCAACGCCACATATTTTTGCTATTTGTCTTTTCGAGGTTTTTGTTTTCAGCAATTCTGTCACCAACACCTTCTTGCTGTGTAGTTTGAGTTTTGCAGGGTCGCTTTTGCGTCCTTGTGGCCTTCCTAATTTCACGCCTTCCGCCTTTTTCCTTGCCAATGCTTCTTTGGTACGCTGACTTATCAAATTGCGTTCAATTTCAGCAGAAAGTCCGAAAGCAAAAGCCAAAACCTTGCTTTGAATATCACCACCTAACCGAAATCCATCTTTAACAGTCCACACTCGACATTCCTTATTCATGCAAATACTCAAAATATCCATAATCATGAAAATACTTCTCCCCAACCGAGAAAGTTCTGCACAAACAATTAAGTCGTCTTTTTGAATTTTTTCAAGAAGAACGCCTAATTGACGTTTTGAGTAATCTTTTGTTCCGCTGATTATTTCTTCAATCCAAATGTCAATAGAAAAGGAATTTTTCTTGGCGAATTTTCTTATCTCA
>CALCFP010000508.1 GCA_937900725.1 uncultured Bacteroidota bacterium
TTTCTTTTGATTTAAATGGTTATTATTATCTAAGAGCTATTAAAATGGCTGTTGATAATAAAGATGATGAAAAAAAGCAAAACCAATATTGCTATAACTCCAATGATGATGAATCCCAAAAGCAAAGAATCGGTGAATGAATTGCAAACATCCTCAACCTTAACCTTATTTACTATCAACCATTTACTTAACGGCATTTGCATAATTTTGGCAATTGACTTTTTGCCTCCGCAAACATACGTGCAGATGTCACTGCAAGGGTTGCCATTATTTACATTGACAATACCGTTAAGGATACAAGATTGACACTCTTGCGAAGTGTCGCAATACTCTATTTCGTATGGCACAATGTCAAGCACGGCATTGTCGATGACACTGCACAAGTACGACGATATCTTCATCTGGTTGGTTGGCACGCTGTTGACAATGGTGAACAGATCGACATACGGGTCTATTAGGACCACAACATCCCCTGCCGTATCATTATTCCACTCCACACTCTTTATATAGGCCACCTTTGTCGGGCAGGCCGAGTCGTCGCCGTGGATAAGGTCGAAGCGACTGTCTGCAACATCTGTCTCGAACAAGCCTCGCACCTCATTAACACGGCCTTTTGTTGTTTCAACTATAAGGTTGAGTTCATTATCTACGACCACGAAATCAATATATTGCGAGTCCGACTTAGTCAAATTCAACGGATAGAGGATTTTTCGTTGATGACGCAAATCACCATTCACAACCTCATTTACATATTTATTAAACGATGAATCGGAAGACATTTTCTCAACATCGAACTTGATGTTTTGCTCCCAATCAGACAAATGCTTGTACTGCATTTCCGAAATTACATTGAGGCTTTCCTTCCATGTCCTATACTCGTCACGGACCCTGTTCCACACAAAGGCAACGTAACACAACAAACAGGCGCCAACAACTAGCGTTGCTGTTTTAAAAAACGACCTATTTATCTTTTTTTCAGTATTTTCCATTCGAAAAGGCAAATTACTCAAAACAAACATATGAATTTAGCAATAAGCAACTTGCCTTATAATTGCAACACACTGCAATAATCAAGAATGCGAACTGATTTTTATCAATTTTTGATATGTGTCATTTTTCTACCTGGCCTGCCGGTATTGGCTCACCCATGATGGGTTTTCCAACTCTTTCAGCAAATTAATGAGATTATCGCCATAAATAACGTCACCTATGAACTCCACGCCATACTGCTTGAGAATCTGCATCTGGCCATCGGTAGGAACTCCGCATTCACGTCCCCAACCTGGTTCTTTTGAGTTGCCAAAAGGATATGAGGCATAACGCAGTTTCCACAAATTCTTGAGAACATCCGCTGTAATGCCATATTCCTCCATATAGTTGATTCGGTCTGGATTGGCCCGTGACTCCTGGTGCCCACTGAACTGACGCAGAAACGAATCGTAATTCACAAATGTGACTTCAGCCTTCCCGTCTGGACACAGTTTGTGTATCCCGTAACTGACAGGATTTGAGTTGCCACCAGGCAAAAGGCTGATGCAGAATGAGAAACGCGACATTCGTGGTTCTATGTCAGCCTCACCCTTACGGACCAGAATCTGCGCATTCAGGTTCAACCCTGCGATTATCAGCATTAATGTCAGCAAATGTTTCATAGTCATTCCGATTACTCCATAAGAAACGACACCACGGCCAATATGATGAGAATTGCTCCAGTAAGTGTCTTCTGATGGTGTTCAAAGATATGCCAGTTGAGTCGGCTCAACCCTTTCAGCCCCAAATAGACAAGCACCGTCATTACGCTTACGGTGGCTATCAGGTACACCAGCGATGTGGCTAAAATGCCTGTCCATCCGTAGGCTCCTGCGGGCAGAAAATACACCTCGAGTTCGATGCACGGCGAAAAGAACATTGCCAACACCATCGAGCCTATTATGGCCGACTTTGTCTTGCCTTTTTCGGCGGTCTTGAAATGATCGTGATCGTGGCTATGATGCGCCATATCGGCCACTATAAACGCTATGCCGAGCAATGCGAGAACGGCAGGAGCCACCCAATGTGTCAGTTCGGCGTGTCGGCTCGACAACTGAATCCCCGCTATGCCTATCAATATGCCTATTATCACCGTGCTTGCTATGTGGGCCACGCCAATAAGCAATGTAGCATTCAGAGTCTCGCGGACTGTCCATTTTTCCGATTTTCCCACAGCCACTATTGGCAACCAATGGTTAGGAATCAAGGCGTGCACAAGGCTCAACAGCAAACTACCCGATATTATCTGCCACATAACGTGTATTTTATAAATTTAATAGAAAATCAAAATCTTCGTCAGGCTCAAGTTCAAGAGGTTCGCGGTTGCCCATAAACAGACGCAGATTCTGCTTGCCGATATATTCGATATGGCTGCCGACAATTTTCAGCATACACCCTTCACGCAATCCCACGACTGTCGATTTAGGATTTGCCGCCAGATACTCAATGATGCGTTCCTCACGTGTCTCGCCGCCGTGTCCCTCTATACGCTTGTCGGTGTAGTGCGGATTTATCTGAAACGGCACAAAGCCGAATGTATCGAACCCTAGCGGATCGACAACTGGCATATCGTTGGTTGTCTGCATTGTAGGACAAGCAACATTTGAGCCTGCGCTCCATCCTATATAAGGGATCCCGTCGAGCACACGATTGCGGATAGGTTCCATAAGGCCGTTAAGGTGTAGTTGACGGACAAGATTCCAGGTATTTCCACCGCCTACCACTATCGCGTCGGCATTGTTGACGGCTTCCAACGGGTTTTCGAATCTATGGATGGACATTACCCTACTGCCAAAGTCCTTGAAACGTCGGTTGACCTTTGCTTCATAATCGTCGAAACTGAAAGCGACGGCGGCATACGGTATGAAAACAATGTTCTGCCTGCCTTCAACGAACTTTGCTATTTCGTGCTTCGAATACTCCAAATACGGCTCGCCAGCCATAGTTGAATTGCTAATTAGTAACAGGTTCATCTCAATTACATTTTTCTGCAAAAATAATTTCAAACTGTGAATCTGCATCACCGCCCGTCCACAATCTCCATTTTTATGGTCACCGCCTCTATGGGCCAGTCGCCGTTGTCGGTTTTTACCGATGCTATCTTGTCAATGACGTCAAGTCCGTCTATCACTTCGCCAAAGACGGTATGCTCGCCGTCGAGATATGCGCAGCCGCCCGCTGTCTTGTAAATTTCCCTATGTTCGGGACTGATTTTCACGTTATAGTTGAATTCCGTCCCGTTCAGTTCGCCATCGGTATAGCGTGTTCCCTGTACAATGAAGAACTCAAAAGCCTCTGAGCGTTTCTCTGGATTTTTCTCGTATTCGCGCACCATTGACACTGCGCCGCGCTTGTGGATATTGTCGGGTCTGAATTCGGCGGGGATGGTCCATTTGCCGAACTTGTCCTTTATGCTTGAACGGTCTAAGCCGTCAGTGTCGCCGCCCTGTATCATAAAATTGTTTATTACACGGTAAAACTCCGTGCCGTTGAAATATTTTTCCTTTACAAGACGGACAAAATTTGCCCTGTGCAATGGCGTGTTGGTATAGAGTTCGATCAGCATCGAGCCCATAGGCGTTGTCAGGCGCACCAGTGTTTCTGGATTCTGCTGTCCGTATTTTGTCAGTTCCTCAACCACGTTGTCTTCGGTGAGGCGCGTCAATGCTGGCTTGGTCTGCGGCTTGGCCTTTGCTGTTTTAGACTGCGGCTGTTTCCTTGCAGGCGCCTTTTGTGCAGTTTCAGGCATAGTTGCCTGTTGCCGCTGGCCGCTGCCGTTTCCGCAGGAACACGCGGCTATGAGCAATGCCGCGCTAATCAGGCTCCTGACGATATTTATCTTCATCTTCATCATTCAAAAGACTTAAATAACTGTTATATCGGCTTTGCGCTATTCTGCCTTCCGCCACAGCCTGCTTGACGGCACATTTAGGTTCGTGCGTATGTGTACAATTGTAGAATTGGCAGTTTTCCGACTCGGCAAACATCTCGGGAAAGTAGTGTGATATTTCGTCCTTGCACATTTCAATTGTGCCGAACCCTTTTATTCCTGGAGAATCGATGACATAGCCGCCACCTGCTATCGGGTGCATTTCGGGATATGTCGTAGTGTGGACTCCGCTATCGTGAGAGTCGGATATTTCGGTCGTGCGCAAGTTCAGGTTCGGATTCAGGACGTTGGCTATCGACGATTTCCCGACGCCAGAATGTCCAGCCAACAACGACAGTTTGCCGCTTGCCGCGCTTTTTATCTCTTCAACGCCTTTCCCGTCTTTAAGCGAGGCCTTGATGCACTTGTAGCCTATCGTTCCGTACACTTTCACCAAATTGTCCAGTTCCTCTGCCAGTTTGGCGTCATACAGATCTGTCTTGTTGAAAACCAAGACAGACGGAATATTATATGCTTCGGCTGTTGCCAGAAATCGGTCGATGAATTGCGTATATGTGCGAGGGCTTGCAAGTGTAACCACAAGGATAGCCTGATCTATGTTCGATGCGAGTATGTGAGCCTCCTTCGACAAGTTTATCGACTTGCGTATAATGTAGTTGCGGCGTTCGCCGATTGACTGTATCAAGCCCTGCCCTGTTTTTTCGTCAATGATGAATTCCACATTGTCGCCTACCGCAATCGGATTGGTTGTGCGCAGTCCCTTGGTGCGGAACTTGCCTCTGATACGGCATTCGACGGTCTGCCCGTCAGCCTTTCTGACTACGTACCAACTGCCTGTCGATTTTATCACTATTCCGCTTTCTGCCATTTCAAGCATTTTTACTGCGACTGCTAATTTAACTATTATTGCCCGATTTTACTTCTTGCCGTCTATATTCCTGATATTGACCACTTTCACACCTCTGTAATAAAAATTGACAATATCAAGGAACGAATAATTCCGTCGGGCCATCTCCATTGCGCCTTCTTGCGACAACCCCACTCCGTGTCCGTATCCGCGGCCTGTAAATTCAAGCACATTGCCATTCGGCTTAATTGAAAACCACGCCGACTTGAAACCGAAATCGGCCCTGATTTTCTTCAACGGTATTGTGTCGGTCATATATCGGTAGCAACGCTCACGGGCCGACGGATTATAATACAGGTTTGCTGTCCGCGATGCATTGTCGGTTATCGATATGCCATTAAGTTTCAAATATTTAACCCATCTATCAACAGACACTGTATCTTTCCACACATAGTTGTGCTGACCGATGCTGAATGTGTCGATCACCGACTTCAGATATGGTGTCGACGACAGCCACACATCTTCCGAGTTAGCCGTCTGTCCTCCTGAATTTGAGTGAAATACAGCAGAGATAGGATTATTCGTGGAATCGACAATAATTAGGTCGGTTGTATGCGACACTGCCTGACGTATCAAACTGTTACGATGGCAGCGGTTCAGGTAAACCTGATGGCTCACATCGTCCATAAGGCTGTAGGTTTCAACGCCATCGCGCCAGATAAGCGAATAGAGGTATGTGCGGCTTATTATGGCCTGCGTCTTGTAATACTCGTAAGGGGCTTTCGGTCCAGCCTCGCTTTCAACCACTCCCGACAGGTAATCGTTGACATCGACGTAGTTTTCGGCCTTGAGATTCCCGTTCAACGCTGTCACTTTTAAATCGCCGTCGTATGTGCGGGCCTTTAGCGACGGCACTGCGGGCTCTATTTTGAAAATGCTCTTGCGCGAAGCCGCCGTCAGATACAATTCATCAAAAATGCCCAAGTGTTCATCTTGGTCCCAGACACTAATGCGTTTCCCGACAATGGTGAAATAAATTATGGCATTCTTCTTGAGCCGCATAAGCAAACGGTTGTCGGCCACAAGACTGTACTTGCCTTCCTCTGTCGAAAACACCAAAGTCTTTATTTTATCTTGGCTGAAAACAGTTACACGTATGGTTTCAGCCTTGACTGATGAAGCAAGAAAAGCCAAAATAAACGCCAGAAAAAAACTATAGAATCTCACCAACAATCAATGTTTCAATATTTTAAATATCGCAAGACCACAATTCCGCTAAAATTCAAATGTAAATAAATTTTATGCTGAAATAAAATTCACAACAGCCTGAGCGGCACGTTCCGATGCGCCTGCATTTCCCATACGCTCCTTCAGGTAGGCATAGTCGTCAAGAATGCGCTGCCTGTGCTGACCGTCATCGAGAATCTTCCGCAACTCTGAGGCCACCGTCTCGGCATCAAAATCGACTTGAACCAACTCTTTCACTGCCTCGCGCCCCACGATAAGGTTAACCAGCGAAATCCACTTAACCTTTAGCAGTTTTCGTCCTATGCGATACAGAAAGTCTGGCGCAATAGTGCTATAGCATACAACTTGCGGGACGTTGAAAAGTGCAGTCTCCAAAGTGGCAGTACCCGAAGTGACAAGTGCCGCCCTACTGAATTTCAATAAATTATAAGTCTGATTAAAGATAATAGGAATGGCTATGTCCGTGCCTGCGACGCTGTCGTAAAACTCTTGAGATAGGCCTGGCGCACCCGATATCACGAACTGATATTCAGGAAACTGCCGACTGGCCTTTATCATAACAGGCAGCATATGCTGTACTTCCTGCTGCCTGCTGCCAGCCAAAAGCCCTATTATGGGCTTATCACCCAACCCGTTAGCCTTTCGGAAATCCGACTCGTCAAGGCAAAACGACGACTCAAACTGGCCCACGGCGTCCAAAAGCGGATTGCCGACATACTCAACCTCGTAATCGAATTTTTTATAGAATTCGGTTTCAAACGGCAATATTGTCAGCATCTTATCTATATGCTTCTTTATTTTTTTTATACGATTCTGCTTCCACGCCCAAATCTTTGGCGAGATGTAGAATATGGTCCTAAGCCCGATGCTCTTCGCAAATTTTGCGACGCGAAGGTTGAACCCCGCAAAGTCGATGAAGATTACCACGTCAGGTTCCCAAGCCACAAGGTCGGCCTCGCAGATGCCCATATTGTTGTTTATGGTGCGCAGATTCATCAACACCTTGACAAACCCCATAAAGGCCATATTGCTGTAATGCATCACGGGCCTCACGCCAGCCTGTTCGGCCATAAGGTCGCCGCCAAAGAAACGGAATTGCGCATTGGAGTCCTGAAGTTTCAGATTCCTTATCAGATTTGAACCGTGCAAATCGCCGCTTGCCTCGCCTGCTATCAGATAGTACTTCATTTATTTAGGATTTAGGATTTATGATTTGGGATTTGGGATTTGGGATTTTTTACCTAAATAAAATATATTGCCACTATTGCCACGCCATAGAGCAGGCACATTGAAAGCACTCCGCGAGCCATATTCAAACGGTTGCGGTATGTCCACCAGAAAAACAGGCCCGCATTAGGCATAAGACTCAAACTCACAATCTTATACAGCACGCCGAATGTCTGGAAATGATGCACGCATTCGGCAACTGATTCAAAGCCCTTGCCATAGGCGACCAGAGGCAGGAATATGCCCAAGCAGATGATTGGCAGAACCAGTCCAACCAGCATTCCCATTGCAGGTGTGTCCTTCATTTTCATATCAGATAGGATATTTTTTCGATTTGGCCGTAATCGGTAAAATCAAGATTTACAGGGACAATGGATGCATATCCGGTGGACAATGCACATTCATCGGTATCGGGCGAATCGGGTTCATAGTTGACAAATCCGCCTGTAAGCCAATAATATGGACGTTCGTGCGGATCTTCGCCTACTACAAAATGCTCCTTCCAGATGCCCTTCGCCTGACGGCATATTCTCATTCCCTTGAATTCCGATTCAGGCACATACGGGATGTTGACATTCAAGCAAATGCCACCAGCATTTCCCGCCTGAAGCATTTTTCGGGCCACCTGACCCGCACATTTTGCAGCCACGCTGAAATCGGCATCGGCATCGTAACTGCACAGCGAGACACCTACTGACGGAATGCCGTTGAGCGCACCTTCTATTGCCGCGCCCAAAGTTCCAGAATAGACAATGCTCACGGACGAATTGGTGCCGTGGTTTATGCCCGACAGCAGCAAGTCGGGTTTTCGTTCCAAAATCTGGTTAAGCGCCATCTTGACACAATCGACAGGAGTGCCTGTCACCGAATAGATTGTCAATCCTGGCTTGCTGACACGCAGATTCAGCCTTACAAAACTTTCAACAGTTATGGCATTCGACTTGCCCGACTGCACCGAATCGGGGGCCACAACCACCACGTCGCCGTACATCTGGGCCACCTTCACCAATTCAGATATGCCTTTTGACGAATAGCCGTCGTCATTGGTCACCAATATCAGTGGACGTTTCTCGTTCATCTTAAAAAATCAATATTGTTCCTTTTCGTTCGGAAAATCGCCATTTTTCACATCGGCAATATACTGCCCAACAGCATCGGTCATAACACTGTTCAGGTCGGCATAACGGCGAAGGAAACGTGGTGTGAACCC
>CALCFP010000509.1 GCA_937900725.1 uncultured Bacteroidota bacterium
GAAATAAAGCACATTTACGAGTGTTTGGGCAACTACTGCCAAGTACCTATTGGCGGCGGCAAGGACTGCTCGTTCAACTTCGACATATCGCAATTTGCACAGGCATTCCGGCTAAGCCTGATTTATGTCCACAGCAGCCTGAAACTGCTTCAGCAATGCGGCTACATTGAATACAGCGAGGATGTAAACAACCCGTCAAGACTAATGTTCACCGTTGAACGAGACGAACTATACAAGTATCAGGTTCGTAACGCAAACGAAGACAACATAATAAAGATGATACTGCGGACTACTAGCGGGGTGTTCACCGAATACAGGCCAATCGATGAAAACCTAATAGCACAAAAACTCAACTGCACACGTCAAGTAGTTTACGAGTATATGAAGAAACTTGCCCATGACCACATTATCAGTTACATACCACAAAATTCGCTTCCGCAGATATACTATTCTGAAGAACGGTTGCCAGAAAAATCACTGTACTTCGGCCCTGAGCACTACCTAAACAGAAAAAAACTGTACATAGAAAAAACAACGGCTGTTGTTGACTACGCCACCAAGCATGAATGCCGAGTACAACAGTTGCTTCACTATTTCGGAATGACCGATGTGCCAATGTGCGGAACGTGCGACGTATGCACTCACCACAATGAACTTGACCTGACAGAATATGAATTCGAGACAATCAAATCATTGATAATAAAGCAAGTATCTTTAGAACCAACAAATGCCGGCTCATTGTCCGACAAGATAGGCAAAGAGCAAAACAAAGTCAGCCGTGTCACAAGGTGGCTCCTCGACAACGGCGAACTGAAGCAAGACAGCAACGGCATCATCCATTACTGACAAACAAGAATCGAAACAATCAACCAACAATGAAACAGAGACTTACAGCACGCGACATACAATCATACGTAAAACTTGCCATTTGGATTGTTGTGATAGGCATTCTATGCTTCTCGCCCGGCAACCACATGAACGGAATGAGACTGTCATCGTTAATTCCAGCATTCATAAAGCCATACGCCGACAAAATAATACACTTCACAATGTTCTTTATACTGGCTTTCCTGATAAAGTCGCTTCACTGGCAAAAGACCATCGACACCAAGACTTACCATATATATATATATTGGCAGGTGTGGCATATGCCATAGCAACCGAACTGATTCAGCATTTCTTCATATTCATGCGCAGTGGCGACATTCTCGACTTTGCATCGGACAGCATTGGAATGGCATTGTCGATACTGATATTCCCGTTTTATCCGAAATTCATCAGGTGGATTTTTGGTTAGCCACGGTTCTGACGGCGCAGGTTTTTCACATACGACTGAATCATAGGGAAAATACGTCCCCACTCATCGTTGATTTTTTCTACGGGGATTGAAATCGATGCATCTTCCTCGCTCATAAGTTGGCTCAACCCCTCGAGCATTTCAGTCAGCGACGGCGTACCCAAATAGGAAAATGCTGTCTTGAGCGAATGACGCTTCATCTTCATCTGCGTATCGTCGTTGTTCTGAAACGCCTCAACCAGGCCGTCAATATCGGCAGGCACGGTTGTGGCATAGACGTCAATTATTTTCTGCAACTCGTCGAAATCGGAGGCACAAGCATCCAACAACCCTTGCAGATTGAACAATTCGTAATTTTCGGCGTCATCAAGATTGACATGGCCGGAAGATGTCTCCTTCTTGACAGCCGTGTACTTGCAAATCTTGTCGCACAAATCTTCAGGGTCAAAAGGCTTCATGACGTAATCGTTCATTCCATTGCTCAGACATCTATCACGCTCCTCCTTAAATGCATGCGCTGTCATGGCTATGATAGGCACATCACGATTAGGCGAATCAGAGTTGCGGATAGTGCGGGCGGCTGTGTTACCGTCCATGACAGGCATCTGAATGTCCATAAGGATAATGTCGAACTTTGCCATATTGGCCTTTTCAACAGCCAACTGACCATTTTCAGCAGTGTCGATGATAATGTTCTTGTTCCAGGCCAGCAACGTGTCAACTGCCAATTGTCGGTTAATCTCGTTGTCCTCAACAAGCAGCACGTTGATAATCCTGTCG
>CALCFP010000510.1 GCA_937900725.1 uncultured Bacteroidota bacterium
AAGACGATATTTCCATATAAGGTTTCGTGCAAATTAAGCCAGTTGTCCCCAAAAGTTGAGGTCGGCGGTTTTGACTTGACAATAGCGAGCACGTTGTTTGCCGACGGGGCGGTGGCGCTGAAGATGTTCAAAAAGTATGGAATTCCATACATCGTGGTTGTCCGTGGCACCGACGTCAATCTGTATATGAAAAAGATGCCACACTTGTATGCCGTTGGCCGTGAGATAGTCGCCAATGCGCGAAAAGTGGTGTTTGTGTCGCCTATTCAATATGAAATGACACTCAATTCATTGGCATTCAGGAGAATATTGCAAGAATTGAAGGACAAGTCGATAACCATTGCCAACGGTATTGATTCGGTTTGGATTGAAAACAAGTATTTTGGCGACGAGTCGAGAGTGCCCGATTCAGTCTTGTATATTGGCGTTTTCGACAAGAACAAGAATGTGCTTTCACTGATAGATGCCTGCCAGAGATTGCGCCAGTCGAATCCGCGCCTTGCACTTAACTTGGTTGGCGGTAGCGGTGCTTGTGAACAGCAAGTTTTGGCACGAATCAAAAGCGAGGATTGGATAAAGTTTCACGGGCCAGTTTACGACAAGCAGAAACTGATTCAGATATGCCGTCAGAATTCGATTTTTGCAATGATTTCGCTTTCCGAAACATTTGGTTTGGTATATTTGGAGGCTCTTTCGCAAGGTTTGCCAGTGGTTTATACACAGAATCAGGGCTTTGACGGATTGGTGCCAGACGAAGTCGGCTATTCCGTCAATCCTAAAAATGTGGCTGATGTTGCTGACAAAATAGGACTTGCATTGAGAAACAGGAAGCAGTTGCTGTCGAATGTGCAGAATGTTGACTTTGAGCAGTTTGGATGGAGTGAACGGTCTCGACAGTGGCTTGAAACCATAAGATGAAATGATACGATTGTCAGTAATAGTGCCTTGTCGCAACGAGTTGAAATACATTGACGGTTGCATTGAATCTATCCTGAATCAGGATTTCCCTAAAGATGAAATGGAAGTCTTGTTCGTTGATGGAATGAGCACCGATGGAACTCGCGAAGTGCTTTCGCAATATTGCGAGAAGTACGGTTTTATGCGAATGCTTGACAATACGCAATTTATAGTTCCTACAG
>CALCFP010000511.1 GCA_937900725.1 uncultured Bacteroidota bacterium
TAAGACCTGTTGCGGTGCAGGTGGCGGCTACGGCTGAATCTGTAACAACCTTGTGGCCAAGGGCAGCGATAGTGTCAATCTCCACTTCGCCACAAGCGCAAGCACGTGTACGCAAGCCAGCGACTGCGCAAGTTGCCACCAATGTCGTATCCCAATTGCCGAACGAGTGAGCCTCGAAAGTTGCCACAAGAGCGGTATCGCTAACTACATGTATGGAATCCTTGATTTTTGTGCTTCCGTTGCTCCAGTTCACGAAGTGATAGCCAGCGTTTGGAGTAGCCGAAATTTCAACAGTTGAATCCATTGCAAAAATACCTGCACCAGCAACTTCACCAAAATCTTCATCGTTTACCGACAATTCCAATTTCTTTCCTACAGCAAACGAAATCGTGAATATGACAGGATCGACACCATCGTTACCTGTATAATACTGATATGAAACTGATGTTGAATTTTCCATCCATGGCATAAAAAGAGTTCCTCCTGTTGTAATATCCTCATCGGGATTAGCTCCAGCTGTTGCCCAAACATTAAGTACATCAACATTCGGCATTACAAAACCATCCATTGAAATTACCCCCATATCAAATGTATTTCCTTTACATTGAATACCAAACAAATATTCATTGTGTGACAAGTCCAAATCCGTCAAATGATTGTTGCTCAGATTCAAGTTATGTAAATTCGAATTTTGCGACAAATCTATCGAAGTGAGCAGATTGCCTTCCACCGACAATTCAACCAATGCCGTGTTGTGTGACACGTCGATCGATTCAAGTTGATTATTATCCACCAATATCGAATTCAATTTTGTGTTGTTCGACAAGTCAACAGAGGTAAGGTTATTATCAGAGCAATTCAAATAGAATAGGTTTGTGAACAAATCAACACCTTGGATTGAAGAAATATTTTTATTCTCCAAAACCAATTCTGTAGCCATCTTTATTTCATACGGGCTTAATTTTCCGTCACCATTCAAGTCTTTGCCAGACGTTATTTCTTGACGGAAATTCGGATCAGGGAAAACAGTTTCGTCGATTGCCACATATAAAGCATCGTCAACAGGAAGCACAATCGTAAATATAGGATAATCTTCAGGAGCAATAGATGAATTCTCCATGTCATAAGTATAAGTAAACTCATCCGTTGTATTATCTACCACTGTGAAGCGGGTTCCGCCAGTTGCTTCGTCTTTTGTTGCAACAACATTTTCACTGCAACTCAACACTTTTTCGAAAACAACATTCGGCATCACTATACCACCTTCGGCATCAAATCCAAGTGCCTCATTTATATTGCCGGCGCATGAATAATAAGAATAGTCAGCCTCAGGCGACACAGTCAATGAAGCAAGTTGATTGTAATCGCAAGACAAATGATTCAATTTTGCATTTTTTGACAAATCAAGTGATTTCAATCTGTTTCCATAACTGCTGAAATACAACAAATTGGCATTGTTTGACAAATCGAGGCTCTCTATTTTATTTGCAGAACATTCCAAATATTCCAAATTCGTGTTTTTTGACAAATCGAGCGATGAAAGGCTATTGTAATCGCATACCAATTTCGTTAATTCAGTATTTGCCGAAACATCAAGCGATGTCAATTGATTGTAATAACAATTAATTATTTATTAGGTTTATTCATTAGTAAGAGGAAAAGCAAATTATGGTTTGTTTTAGGAGTCATCTTAAATGTTTTTAGTTTAGCATTTTATAAATATGCTGGATTAGTAATACAAATCAAAGATGCTTTTTTAACAAACAATTTGATTGATGGACTGATGCTTATAAATGGCGATGTTGAAACCAATATCATTGCTCCTGTTGCGATATCTTTCATTACATTTAAGAATATCTCATATCTTTATGATATTTATAAAGATAAATATTCTGTTGATTTTGAAAAAAAATATGATTATAGATAATAATTTAATGCTAATAGCAATATTAGTCATAATATCTATA
>CALCFP010000512.1 GCA_937900725.1 uncultured Bacteroidota bacterium
CCCGCTTTTGTTTATGGGAATAGTTCCTATTTAACCATCAAAGTTCTTATACTGTCGGTTTTTTGGCAAATTGCCTTAAAAAGAACGTCGTTGATGAATACGTCTGTGCTCGATGAAATGTTGGTTTTGCCGTCTTGGACACTTTCTGACTTAATCTCTGACGACATTGTCTTGATGCGGTTGTAAGTGACCTGAAGGTCGTTCAGCCAACCATAGACTGTGTCAACGTTGTCAATGTCTTTGTAGTTTTCCAAAAGTTTCAAAAGGATTGACAATGACAGGCGTTGGTCGATGACGAGGTCAATCAATCGGCTGTTGTTTTCTGTTAGTTCTGCTAGTGATGTGGAAATGTAAAGGCCTTCAATCCAGCCTCCTGCTACAATCAGTGCGGCCACTTCTGCGCGACCTGCATCTTTCAGGTATTCGTTTGCCGTCGTGAAACCGTCAGTGATTATCTCCATCAGTGAGTCGCGCTCATTGATGTTGCTTTCAACACGCTCAACAATGTCTTTCTGAACAAAGTCCATAATGCCAAGTTCTTCGGCAAGTTTTTTTGCAGTGGACATATATTGGATTGTGGTTTGCGTCTGGTTGAAAAGGCTTGCGTAGCTCAAGTCGGCGCCGTAAATGCCAAAGTTTAGAGCCTTTTGCATTGTTGTGACGTAACTGTCTGCTTTTTCGGTCGAGTTTGCCAAGTCAACATTGTATGATACGCCTGTGCTTTGAATCAGATAGGCTGTCTCAATTGGCGATGGAAGTGCGTAGAACACTTGCTTTGCTTTGTTCAGGTCGTTTGTCAGGTTTGTCTCAACATCAATATCCTTGCTTAGTTTGGATTTGCTGTTGTCATTGTTGCAGCTTGTGGCCATAAGGCAAACCACCATGACCATTGCTAAATTCATCTTTTTCATATTGTATGTGATTTATTCTTTTTCAAAAAACGATTAAAAATATACATTTTTATCACACGTCAAAACCCCAAGGCAAATGTTTATGCACCTTTTTTGCTTTTATCAGCGCCGAATGATTATTTTCGCATAAAAATAGTTGTTTTATGGATAACAAGATTTTACAATCATTGGAAGATTCGCTGGCCAATGGCGGAAAAGACGCCGTATTGGCTGTTTTGGAAAAGATTCGCGAGGTGGGCGTGCCTAAATTGTTGCCTGCATTGGTCAAGGTTTACAAGACTTGCGGCGATGATGATGTCAAGATGGCCATTTTCAATCTTTTGAGCGACGCCAGCCAGCAGGAACTGGTCGATATTATGGCCGATGCCATTGCCAATGAGGAAGATGCCAACGTAAAGCAGATGCTGGTCACTTCGTGCTGGTATTCAAAGATTGACTATCTGCCGAGGTTGGAACTCTTCATCGATTTGGTCGTAGAGTCGCAGTTTGAGTTGGCTTTCGAGGCATTTACGGTGATTGAGAATCGTCAAGGTTCGGTAACCGCCGAGCGCCGCGCCGAACTCATAAACTATATCGAGGGCAAGATGGATTCAGTTGTTGATGGCAACGAAAGTCTTGCTGAGAGCCTTGTCGAAAGTGTCAAGAATTATGACGATTGATTCAAACAATGTTATGAGACAGCAAAGCCTTGAAACTATGTTTCAAGGCTTTGCTGTCTTTATGACTGTTAGAATTTGAATGGATTTTTCGCACATTTGTCCCGTAAATCCAAGTTAAATTTTGATCTCGTTAATTATCGGGACTAAATCCTAAATTTAAATAAGCGTTATCGTGTAGTCTTCGCCAGGGACAACGTCAAATATCAAATATCCGTTTTCAATTCTTGTCTCAATCTCTTGTCCGTTGCAACTCACAATTGCCGTGGTGCAGTTGTCGGGCATTTTACGCTTGACTGTTACAGGTACGTCGAATTTTGTCAGTTTGCTTTCTGCATTTGTCCTGACGGAAATGTCAATGTGTGCCTTAATCGGTGATT
>CALCFP010000513.1 GCA_937900725.1 uncultured Bacteroidota bacterium
AGTATGCGGAAGGATACCCGGGAAAGAGATACTATGGCGGCTGCAAGGTCGTCGACCAGATAGAGCAGCTCGCCATCGACCGCCTCTGCAAGATCTATGACGCAGAGTATGCAAATGTCCAGCCTCATTCAGGTGCGCAGGCCAACATGGCTGTCATCATGGCATGCCTCAAGCCGGGAGATACCTTCATGGGCCTTGACCTTTCTCACGGCGGACACCTTTCACACGGTTCAGCAGTAAACACATCAGGCATCATCTACCAACCTTGCGCATATCACCTGAAACAAGAGACAGGCCGCGTTGACTACGACGAAATGGAAGAAGTGGCAATGCGCGAAAAGCCGAAATTGATTATCGGTGGCGGTTCAGCCTACAGCCGCGAATGGGATTACAAGCGCATGCGTGAAATAGCAGATGCTTGCGGCGCACTTCTGATGGTTGACATGGCACACCCTGCAGGACTTATCGCAGCAGGACTTTTGGACAACCCTGTAAAATATGCCGACATTGTAACATCAACCACCCACAAGACATTGCGTGGCCCACGTGGCGGCGTCATCATTTTGGGCAAGGATTTCCCAAATCCATTCGGAAAGACTACCAAGAAAGGCGAAATCCGCTCAATGGGCTCACTCATCAATTCAGCAGTGTTCCCAGGACAACAAGGTGGCCCGCTTGAGCACGTAATCGCAGCCAAGGCCGTAGCATTTGGCGAGGCATTGACTCCAGAGTTCAAGGATTACCAAAAGCAAGTAAAGGCAAACGCCGCCGCACTTGCCAAAGGCATGATGGACAAGGGATTCTACATCGTGTCAGGCGGTACCGACAACCACTCTATGCTTGTTGACCTTCGTCCTAAATATCCAGAATTGACAGGCAAGGTTGCAGAGAAGGCACTTGTAGCAGCCGACATCACCGTAAACATGAACCTTGTTCCGTTCGACACACGCTCGGCAATGCAGACAAGCGGCTTGCGTCTTGGCACACCAGCCATCACGACACGTGGCTTGAAAGAGTCCGACATGGACATCATTGTAAACATGATTGACCGCGTACTGGCTGACCCAGAAAACGAGAAAGTGATTGCAACAGTCAAGGCAGAAGTCAACGAGATGATGCAACCTCGTCCAATGTTCGCTTGGTAAAAAACTGACGTAACATACCCAAAAGCCTAACCTTAACCGGTTGGGCTTTTTTGTGGAAAAAAAGTACCAAAAAAATCGGTTTTTGAACCGATATATGATACCTTTACCACAAATGACAATTGAAGCATTTTGAACCTGAAAAACCTCAACATATTTGACAATTGCAAATGGCTGATAGCATCTGCCCTATTGGCGTGCGCAATAGTTTCTGGCTGTTCTAAAAGCAGTTGCCACAAGAACATAAAGGAAGGCTCAATAAAATACAAGATTACATACCTCTCGTCGGAAAAGGAAAACCCAATAATTGGCCTGCTGCCTTCGAACATAACAATGAAGTTCAAAGACGACAATGTGCTTTTGGAACTTGAAGGCTGGCTAGGCATATTCAAATCATCGTTCATCAAAGACAATGACCAAAACGCCTATACCCTCCTGAAAATCCTAAACAAGAAATTTCTTTACATTTCAACGGCAGGCGAAGGATTTTACGGGATGGAAAAGCCTGACAACATGCAAATCGAATTCGATGACATCACAAAAGACATCATCGGGTTTAACTGCAAACACGCTATAGTCACAATTCCCGACATTTGTGAGTTCGACGTATTCTACACTACCGACATAAAAATCAAAAATGCCACGGCCAACACGCCACTGAACAAAATTCCGGGAATGCTAATGGAATTCAGGCTGAACATGAACGGCATACCAATGACAGTGGAAGCAACTGAATATTATGACGAAAAAGTGCCAGACACCGCATTTGACATACCCGAAGGATATGAACGTGTAAAACGCTGCCAAATGGATAGCATATTTAACATGATCGGACAAAGGAAATAAACAACATTTTACGTCCGATTACGTTTTCGCACAATAAAACGACACAATGAGTAAAAAACAAAACACAACTGATGAAACTGAACTGAATGTCAGCGACCGACGACGCACTATTATCGGCCTGTGCATCGCATCGCTAGCGGTTTACCTCACATTTGCCTTTATATCGTACCTGTTCACATGGCGCATCGACCAAAGCACACTCGACGTACAACTCAACAAGTTGTTCTTCAATTCAAACATCGTTGCAAGCAACTGGTCAGGAACACTTGGCGCATTTCTTGCGCACAGATTTATGTACAAATGGATCGGGCTGCCAGCATTCGCCATTATTGTAATACTTTCGGTTGCCGCAATGAAACTGCTACGTATCAAAACCATACCATTAAATCGGACCATCAAACTGTCTATAGTTTATGCACTTTGGGGATCAGTGGCGCTCGGCTATGTTTTTCACCACGCCGCATTCGCACCTGGAGGCACAACTGGCCATTTTGTAAGCGAGTGGATGAACGCTGTTATCGGAAAACTTGGCACTGGCATCGTTTTACTCACACTGCTATTTGTAATTCTGTCGTTCACATTTGACAGTTTCATTGAACGTTGTCGACAATTCACAAAAGGGCTTTTCACACAAAAGATTGTCGAGACAGAACTAGCCGTTGACGAAGAACGCACACAGCCCGACACCGACACACAACCCGCCGAAAACGAACCAGCCAGCACTGACAACAGCGAAGACAATGCTCCTGAAACGTGCGGAGATGATTACAACACTGCCGACAGCGACACTACAGATGAAAACTCCAATGACGGAACCGACGATTCACTAATATTCAAAATCACTACAACATCCGCCGAACAACCAAACAATCAGCAAGATGACGAATCACCAATCGGATTCACTTTCGACAATCTGGATGATGTAGAGTCAAAACTAATCGACAATTCGAACGATGAAGAAAATGACAACAGTTTTGAAATAATAGACACAACCAAACGGGATGATCTTGAATCCGAAAACGAACAATACGAAGAACCGAACAACGAAACTGAACAGTTTGAAGAAACGGAAACGGACGACAACGGCGAAGTGACTTTGGACGTTGTTGAAACTCCAGAAGAAGAAAGCCAATCAGCCAAAGAGATCGACCGCGAAGAAATGGGCCCCTACGACCCCACTCTTGACCTCGAAAACTATAAGTTGCCATCGATAGACCTGCTTAACGACTACGAACAAAACAACAATGCCGTAACCGAAGATGAACTCATTGCCAACAAGAACAAGATTGTCGAGACGCTGAACGACTACAAAATCCAGATTGACAAGATTAACGCAACCGTCGGACCAACCATCACCCTATATGAGATTGTTCCTGCCAAAGGCATAAAAATATCGAAAATCAAGAACTTGAGCGACGATATCGCACTGAGCCTTGCGGCGCTCGGAATACGTATCATTGCGCCTATTCCTGGAAAAGGTACCATCGGTATAGAGGTACCTAACGAGAAGAAAAATATCGTCTCAGGACA
>CALCFP010000514.1 GCA_937900725.1 uncultured Bacteroidota bacterium
GTCGGTAGTAGGGTCGGCACCCACCACGGTTGCTGTGAACGTACGATTATCGTCGAGTGTGACTTCGAGTGCATCGGCGCCTTCAACAACGTGGTTATTAGTGACAATATAGCCGTCTTTTGATATTATCACGCCACTGCCCGATGCCACTACAGGCATATCCTCCTGCCTGTAATTAGGACGTCCGAACAGGAAATTGTAAATGGGGCTCTCACTCGAACTGTACTGACTGCGTATTTTGACGTGGACAACGGCGTCAATGGTCTTTTCTGCCGCCACCGTGAAATCCGCCGCTCCCGCATAATTGACCTGAACAGGCCTTGCGACATTTGGCTCAGCGACAGGAACACTGGTTGTTGTACTATTCATTGACTCACCAGAGCCAATATGGCGTGAAAAATAACCAACTAGCCCTCCGCATAAAAGGCAAATGACTATCAAAATAAACTTTTTCATAAGCAATAAATTAAAAAAAACACTCCGCCTCACCATTCAGCGGACAAAATTCAAGCAAAGAAACGTCTGATTTATGAAATTGTTTTATTTTTTTCAGTATTTAACTTTTCGTTAACACACTAACAATGTTAACTTTGATGAACAATTTACACTAAACATTCAATAAATAGGCCAAACTTGCTTTGATAAGAGGAAAAGATGACGTAATTTAGTGTTGCAATTTATGAAAGGAATGGACAACCAAGCATCCAACAACAGTTTTGTTTTCGACCTGTTCGAAGATATGCAACGTAACAACCTGAACTACATATATCGGGGTGTGTTTACGCAATGCATCACAGACAACATTCTTTTGCTTACAGAGGCCTGTATGAATTGTGCCAACGAGGACTCTAAAATCAAGAAAAGAATATTCACGATACTTGTTGAAGGGCTTCAAAACGTAACCCGCCATCAGGAAATTGACGGCAAGAACGTATCAATGGATCAGGCTGGCATATTCATCATACAAAACAAGGCTGACGGATACTACATAACTACTGGCAACCCTATCCTTAACGAAAACATCGCAAAACTCACACGCCAACTCGACAAGATTAACGGACTCGACCCAGAGGAACTTAAGTCATTCTACAAGGAAGTTCTTAACGACAACAAGATATCCAACAAGGGCGGCGCAGGTCTGGGACTTATTGAAATGGCAAGGAAATCGGGGAACAAACTCGATTTCGACTTTTCAGAGATAAATGAAAAATACTCATATTTCTATATGAGTACGAAAGTGCTGCACGACGACAATGCACAAATCAGCAACACCGATTATTCAATTGAAGCGATAAAGACCATACACAAGACTATCAACAAACAGAACATTGTATTGATTTTCAATGGTGTTCATACACAAGACAGCCTTCTTCACATTCTAACCATAATCGAAGAACATCTTGTAGACAAGGACATTCTGCTACGCAAGCGTATGGTTTACTGCATCATTGAAATGCTCCAGAACATTGTAAAACATGGATATTCAGAAGAAAAGAATTCGGCAAGAGGCGTATTTTTCATGTGATTCATT
>CALCFP010000515.1 GCA_937900725.1 uncultured Bacteroidota bacterium
CGACATACTGCGCCTGGAAAGCGACTTGTGAAACTTGTCGTCCCTTACAGTGGTAGAACTTCTCAAATACATCGACGTAATTCAAGGTGCATTCTACATATACAACGAAAACGACAACACACTTGAAAACACTGCGACATACGCATACAACCGTCGCAAGTACATCGACGCAAGATTTCAGGTTGGCGAAGGCCTGGTAGGACAATGTGCATACGAGATGGACGTCATTTTCCGTCGCGAGATACCAGAAGATTTCGTAACCATCACTAGCGGCATATTGGGCGACCAAAAGCCGACTTCACTCCTGCTCGTTCCACTTATCACCGATGAAAAACTTCAAGGTGTTCTTGAATTCGCATCGCTCAAGGACGACATCAGCGAACTGAAAATCAGATTCATCAAGGAATTGAGCGATATCATCGCACGTACAATCTTCAACTTGAAGGTAAATACCAGAACAGAAAAATTGCTGAAGGACGCACAGGAGATGACCGAAGAACTTCAGGAAAATGAAGAAGAACTTCGCCAGAATGCAGAAGAGATGCGTGCCACACACGAGGAATTGGAAAAGACCAACTCCGACCTTCAAACACAAATCCGTGCCGTTGAAAACGCACAGAAACGCCAACACGCGCTTCTTGAAAACGCATCAGAAATCATCTCTATATATGATGAAGAGATGAAACTGAAATACATCAGTCCATCCGTAGCAAACATCTACGGATACTCTATTCAGGAAATGATTGAAGGCAAGGACCTTGACCGTTTGACAGCAAAAGGCGTAAAGGAATTCACCGAAACATTCGGCAAACTTGTTGAAGACGCAAATTCAACAGCCACAATTCAATACACCTATATGAGAAAGGATGGTCAAAAGATATACATAGAGTCAACAGGACGGAATCTACTTGACGACCCTGCCATCAATGGTTTGATTATCAATTCACGAGACATCACCGAACGCCGACGTGCAGAAAAGGAAGAGCGTATGAAGAGCAAGATGCAGTCCTTGTCAGAAAACTCGCTCGACCTTATCATCCGAATAGGAACAAACGGACAGTTTTTCTATGCCAACCCTATGGTAAAGAACTTTACAGGCATTGACCTTAACGATATAATAAACAAAAACCTTGATGATGTCGCATTAAACGATGCCATCAAGAATTTCCTTGAAGAAGCTTTAAAAATCGTCAAAGGCTCAAACCAAAAGCACGATGCCGAAGTGACTTTCCCGACAACTTTTGGCGACCGCATAATGCAAGTCAACGCCATTCCTGAATTCAGCGACGACACAAAGGAATTGGAAACCATTTTGTTCGTGGCACATGACATTACAGAGCAAAAGATGGTTGAGATGGAAATTCAGGAAAAGAACAAAGCCATTACAGAAAGTATCAACTACGCTAAACGCATTCAAACAGCCATTTTGCCAAACACTAAATACATACAGGAATACTTGCCAAAATCATTCATCTTCTACCGCCCCAAAGCAGTAGTTAGTGGTGATTTCCCGTGGTTCTTCAAGAAAGGCGACGACTTATTCATAGCCGTAGTCGACTGTACCGGACATGGTGTGCCAGGCGCACTGCTTTCATTCATCGGATACTTCACATTGAACAATGTTGTTGACCACTACGACAATATTGATGCGGGCGTAATACTCGACAAACTTCACGAAGGTGTTCGCACTACACTTAAGCAAGACCGGCTGGATACAGATGCTCGTGATGGCATGGACATAGCACTATGCAAAATAAACTTAAATAAAAATACACTAGAATTTGCAGGCGCACACAGACCACTTTACTTATTGAAAGGCAATGAATTAATACAATATAAAGGGAGTCACAAGGCAATAGGTGGCATACCATTAGGGAAAAAAGCAGAAGAGAATTTTGAAAATCATTTAATAAATTTGGAGCCGAAAGACCGTGTGTTCTTTTTCTCCGATGGTTTGCCCGACCAAGTCAGTGGCGAAACAGGAAGGAAATATCAAGCAAGCCGCATTCGCGATTTGCTGATAGAACACTACGAATCTGAAATATTTGAATACGAGAATATTATATATGAAGATTTCTTGGCATTCAAAGGTGACTACAAACAAGTCGATGATATATTATTGATAGGAATTGAATTTTAATTAAAAAGACATAGCTATGGATGGGAACAACAACTTTCTAGAATTTGTCTATAGTTTTGACGAGTCAATGAAGAGCAAAGATGTAAAGCTCGTTTACAAAGGTGAAATAACCCACCAAGTAACAAAGGCTTTCACTTCTCTCACCGAAACCAATATGATGGTAGAGGAAGAATCTAATTCTGTACAAAAGAAGGTTTTCCACGTCATTGTTGAATTTCTGCAAAACATAAGCAAGCATGCTGACTATATGACTCCGGAAGAAGACCGAGAGGAAGGCAGTGGGGTTTTTCTCTTAAGCAAAGATGACGAAAACTATGTTGTCACTACAGGCAACATACTCAAGGCGCAAAAACAAGTTTCAATTGCTTCTGTTTTGGATAAAATAAACAGTTTGGACAAAGAAGGCTTGAAAGCCCTATACAAACAACAGATAAAGGAAGGCAGTCTTTCCGACAAAGGTGGTGCCGGCCTTGGATTCATTGACATTGCAAAAAAGACTGGAAATCCGTTGAATTATAAATTTGTTCCCATCAACGACGATTTTTCATTCTTTATCATATCATCAACCATATCTAGAACACAAAATTTTGATTAACATATAATAATAAGTACTATGGAGGTTATAAAAATTGTTGGAACAGACGACACACCAAGCGTAACCCTGGATGTTGCAAACGATATTTTTGAAATATCTGGACGTTCTCTGCCAGAAGATGTTGCTGTATTCTACGAGCCAATATTAGATTGGATTGACCGCTATTCTGAAGAAGCTACCGGAAAGACCATATTTAACTTCAAATTGGTTTACTTCAACACCGCTTCATCAAAAATGATTTTGGACATTCTCCTAAAATTGGAAGAAATGCACGAAGCCGGCAAAGATGTGCTAATCAGATGGCACTACCCAGAAGACGACGAAGATATGGAAGAAGCAGGCGAAGAATATGCTGACATTGTCGATGTTCCATTTGAACAAATAAGTTATTCTTTGGATTAATAAATCAGAAAGGTTTAACTCAAAAATCCTGTAGATGAGTGAAGAGATTCTAAAAGCGTTAATGCAACTCTTTGCGATTATCGCAAAGCAAGATGGCGGCGTAAAGGATAGCGAAATAGACTTTGTTGAGAACTTTCTTACATCACAATTAAGTTCCGACTTTGTCGAGGAGTATCTTGCCTTATTTTTCAAACACGTAGGCATAAAGGACCGAAACTCTCTACATGACAAATCAGATGATGAAGTCAAATTAACTTCAGTCAAGGACTCAGTAAAAATTCTTGGCATATGCAAAAAAATCAACAAGACACTTACTCAACAGCAAAAAGTTGTTGTTCTAGTGCGCTTGTTTGAACTGGTAGCTGCCGACAGACAGTTTACAGACCAGAGAATGGCCATTATAAACACTGCAGCAGAAGTATTTAACATATCACCTGAAGAATTTAAATCAACCGAAACATTTGTCGTAAAAGAGACTGTTGAAGAACTTGACATTCCAAACATTCTTATCATCAACGACAAGGAAATAAATCTTGAACAAGGAAAACACATACAGATTGAGGAACTTGACAAAGAACTTATCATTCTCCAAATCAAGAGTGTAGACCTTTACTTTACAAAGTATCTGGGACAGCACGAATTGGTGCTCAACGGATTACCAATGAAAGGCAACAAGATTTACTTGTTTGCCAATGGCAGTGCAATCCGTTTTCCAAAAGGCAAACCAGTTTACTACAGCGATGTGGTTTCAAAATTCCTATCAGATATCACATCTGCAAAAATCACCTACAACGTCAACGACCTTGAATACCGATTCAAGAATGGTTCCGTAGGCTTGAGAAACATCAATTTGTCGGAAGAACAAGGCAAATTGGTTGGCATAATGGGAGCCAGTGGTGCGGGCAAGACAACCCTTCTAAATGTATTGACCGGCAACGAGACCCCATCAAAAGGCGAGATACTGATTAATGGAATCAATCTTCATACAGAAAAAGACAAAATGGAGGGCGTCATCGGATACATTCCGCAAGACGACCTGCTTATTGAAGAGTTAACAGTATACGAAAACCTATATTTCAACGCGAAGTTGTGTTTCAAGGACATGACGGACGAAGAAATAAAGGAAAGATGCGAAAAAACATTGGCAAACCTGGGACTGCTGGACAGAAAGGACCTGAAGGTTGGTTCACCTTTGCATAAGACCATTAGTGGAGGACAGCGCAAACGACTAAATATAGCACTGGAACTTATAAGGGAGCCCCCTATCCTCTTTGTCGATGAGCCGACATCAGGCTTGTCGTCACGAGACTCCGAAAACGTGATGGACTTGCTTCGAGAGTTGGCAATGAAGGGAAAACTAGTGTTTGTGGTTATTCACCAACCATCTTCAGAAATCTACAAGATGTTCGACAAGATGGTCATTCTAGATACAGGTGGCTACCTCATCTATTATGGCAACCCAGTAGATGCCGTAAGTTATTTCAAACGAATAGATGGCCAATTAAATGCAGACCAAGGCGAATGCCCAACATGCGGTAATGTCAATCCGGAACTAATATTCAATATCATTGACGCTCAAGTGGTGGACGAATTTGGCAAATACACCAACAAGAGAAAAGTCACACCAACTGAATGGGAAAAGAAACGAGAACTAAACATCATCTCACAAATAGAGCCAAAATTTCTTGAGAAGTATGCTGAAGAGCAAACCCGCATAGCACAAAGCGAAGAAGAGACGCAAGAAAAGACAAGGGCTTTTGAAAGACTTGAACTGAAATTCCACGAAAAGTTCAACGAATGTGTGGCAAAAATCAAGTTGAAAGACTTGCACGAAACGCCACCAAAATCTTTGGATATACCTGGTTGGTTCCAACAAGTAAAAATATATTTCAGACGCGACTTTTTGGCAAAAATCAGCAACCGCCAATATATCATTTTGAACATAATGGAGGCTCCTGCTTTAGGCTTGATTCTATCATTCCTAATCAGATACATTGCCGACCCGAACTCTAATGTTTACATATTCCGCGATAACGCGAACATTCCCATTTACATTTTCATGAGTTTGATTGTCGCCATGTTCCTTGGATTGATGGTAAGTGGAGAAGAAATATTCAAAGACCAAAAAATACTTAAGAGAGAGAAATTCTTGAACTTAAGCCGTTCGACAAGCTCCTGACAAAAATCGCGGCAATCAACCAGGCCGAGATACATGATACATCTGTAATGTCATATCTCCGTGTGTTTAAGCTGATGGGTTTCAATACACTGGGGGATGTGGAGAGAATGCTGAAGGAAGACAGCGACGACGCTTTCCAGCTGGCGATGCATCAGATTGGCAGCCGGGATAT
>CALCFP010000516.1 GCA_937900725.1 uncultured Bacteroidota bacterium
AAAAGAAACGAAAAGCGATATTCAAGTGGTTGCGCTCCAATAGCGTTGCACAAGACCATTAACGACGCAACAAAAAAAATCCTATGCAAAGGACCGGCACCCATCCGCTAAATCGATGCAAGTTTCTTCCTTATTTCTTTCCAAACGTCGGCAGGAATTTGTGCGCCTATGTTTTCTATAACCTTGCCTGACAGAAGAGCGCCTAATTTTCCGCAACGGTCAAGAGAGTAACCCATTGCATGTCCGAAGACAAAACCCGACGCATAAAGGTCGCCAGCGCCGGTTGTGTCGATGCACCTGGCGTCAATGATGCCCACCCGATACTCCTTGTCGCCCTGTCTGATTATAGACCCTTGCTTGCCAATCTTGACAACTGCAATATCACACATTTCGGCAAGTTCCTTGACAGCATATTCCGCATCTTTGCCAGTAAATGTTTTTGCCTCATCTTCATTTGCAAAAATAATGTCGACATAATCCTTTGCTATTCTGTGCAGGAACTCAACATTTTCAGCAACCACGTTGTAACTGGCCAAGTCAAGCACGATTTTCATCGACTGACTGCGTGCAACCCTTACAGCCGTTTCTATAAGATCATGGTTTTGAACCAGATATCCTTCTATGTAAAAATAGTCGTATTGTGAGAATATGGAAGGTGCAATTTCTTCAGGCGACATCTCGACCGCAGAGCCGAGATATGTGGCAAAAGTACGTTCAGAATCTGGTGTCACAAACGCGATTGCACGTCCTGAAGCCGTTGAACTTGTCAAAAGGTGAGGCTTGACTCCAGATTTTTCGAGGTCAGACTTGAACATATCACCCATTTTGTCAGTGCCTATCTTTCCTATGAAACCACAAGGAATGCCCAAATGCGCCAATCCATGAATAGTGTTGGCGGAAGAGCCTCCGGCCGAGATTTTTGGACTGAATTGCGCCGTTTGTTCTGATATGGTTTTCGACAAGTCGGCATCAATCAACTGCATGCTGCCTTTAGGCAAGTTGAATTTTGTCAAGACGCTATCGTCCGGCACCATGGTCATGATATCAACAAGGGCATTGCCCATTCCTAAAACCTTTTTCATAAAAATCAAAATTGATATTCCAAACAGTAAAACTCATTTTTCATTCAGGGCGCTAAATTACAAAGACTTTGCAAGTCTTCTACAAACAATGTCACAATTGTAGATTAACAAATTCAAAATAAGACATACATATTTGCGATATTCGACACCATAAGACACGTATAGGAGAAGCAACGAACGGGACTGCCCCCAATAAAGCATATATTAAACAATATCAACCTACATCATACACATATCGATTTTATAAATATCCGATTAATCAAAATAGATAAATGTCTGACGGCTGAACCTTTTCCGTTTTAACTAATAAAAACTACATTTGCAGTCTCAATAAATATGTAATGGCAAAAGAGAAACAGAACCTAAACCTCAAAGACGCAATAGTTGAGGCAATAAAGCAGAAAAAAGGCCACGAGATAGTTGTTATCGACCTGACCGAAACTGAACAGTCAATTGCAGACTACTACGTTATATGTCACGGCAATTCGTCATCGCAAGTTGACGCATTGGCAGACCACATTGAACGTTTTGCCCGTGTAGAAACTTCAGAGCACCCAATTCACGTTGAAGGTCAGCAAAATGCGCAATGGATTCTTATGGACTACGGCGACATTGTGGTTCATATATTCCAGGAAGAGATTCGCCGTTTCTACAACCTTGAGGACCTTTGGGCCGATGCCAAAAAAGAAATCATCGAATCAGAAGAATGACCTATGGAAACAGAAAACAAGCAAGACAAGAATATTGAAACCAGAGGGACGGGAATGCCGCAGAAGACACAAGGCAAAGGTCCAAAATTCAACATGAGTTGGATATATGGCATCATAGCCATTATCCTACTGGGCCTGATGTTCTTCACGCCAGGCGGTGGCGAACCTATCGAGATTACCAGAATCCGCTTTGAGCAGGAAATGCTAAAGAAGCACGATGTCAGCAAGATTGTGGTGGTGAACAGGGAACGCGCAGAAATATATATCAAGCCAGAACGCCTAAACGACGCCCAATATGCCGACTACAAAAAGAGAAACAAGACTTCATACTCATTCAACCCTCAATATTTCTACACAATAGGCTCAATTGACAAGTTTGAAGAGCAGATAGAGGAAGCAACACGCGACTTTGCGCCAAGCGAGCAAGTTCCAGTAAGTTATGAGACCCGTCAAAACCACATGAACACCATTCTCAACTGGATTATCTTCCCGTTGATGCTGATAATGCTGTGGCTGTTCATCTTCCGCCGCATGGCAGGTGGCGGTCCTGGCGGTGGCAACCAGATTTTCAACATTGGCAAGTCGCGCGCCAAAATGTTCGACAAGGACGCATCGGAAATAAAGGTTGACTTTAAGGATGTTGCAGGCCTTGAAGAAGCAAAAGTCGAGATAAAGGAAATAGTTGATTTTCTGAAAAATCCTCAAAAATACACACAGTTGGGCGGAAAGATTCCAAAGGGCGCATTGCTTGTAGGCCCTCCAGGAACAGGCAAGACCTTGCTGGCAAAAGCCGTTGCAGGCGAAGCGCACGTGCCATTCTTCTCACTTTCAGGCTCCGACTTTGTCGAGATGTTTGTCGGTGTGGGTGCGTCACGTGTCCGCGACCTTTTCAAGCAGGCAAAGGAGAAAGCGCCTTGCATCATCTTCATTGACGAAATCGATGCCATCGGCCGCGCTCGCGGTAAAAATCCGAATTGGGGTTCAAACGATGAACGCGAGAACACCCTGAACCAACTTCTTACAGAAATGGACGGATTCGGCACCAACAGCGGCGTCATCATCTTGGCCGCAACAAACCGTGCCGACATTCTTGACCGCGCACTTTTACGCGCAGGACGCTTCGACCGCCAAATTCACGTCGAACTGCCTGACCTCAACGAACGCACCGACATTTTCAAAGTTCATCTTCGCCCGCTAACAAAACTGGAAAGCAGCGTGACTGCCGAATCATTGGCAAAACAGACTCCTGGATTCTCCGGCGCCGACATAGCCAATGTCTGCAATGAGGCCGCGCTAATTGCCGCCAGACATGACAAGAGCATGGTCGAAAAGCAGGATTTCCTTGACGCCATCGACCGAATTGTAGGTGGACTCGAAAAGAAGAACAAGATTATTTCAGCCGAAGAGAAAAAGGCCATTGCATATCATGAGGCAGGACACGCCACCGTCAGCTGGATGCTCGAAAACGCCAATCCTCTTATCAAGGTTACAATAGTGCCTCGAGGCCAGGCTTTGGGCGCCGCCTGGTATCTTCCTGAAGAACGCCAACTTACCACGCAAGACCAACTAATGGAAGAAATGGCCGCATTGCTTGGTGGACGCGCCGCAGAAGAACTCTACTTCGGCAAAGTGTCAACAGGCGCACTCAACAACCTTGAACGCACCACCAAACACGCTTACGCGATGGTTTGCTATTACGGAATGAGCCAAAAAGTAGGCAATCTGTCATACTACGACTCTTCGGGCCAATCGGAATACGCATTCGCAAAACCTTACAGCGAGGAAACTGCAAAAACCATTGACACTGAAACAAAACGCATCATTGACGAGGCATACGCAAAGTCAAAAGAGATACTCACCAAATATCAAGAGCAACACCACCAGTTGGCCAACCTGCTACTTGAGCGTGAAGTGCTATTTGCTGAAGACCTTGAACGAATCCTCGGTCCTCGTCCAAACGGCAAGACACCATATTACGAGCATCAAAAGCAAAATGCAAGCAACGACGAGCAAAAACCGTCAGAGGCAACTGCCGAAACAGATTCCGACACTGATTCAAAAGAAGAAAAAACTGCTGAATAATGGAAGACAATTGGCAATTGGTTTACAGCACAGGAACGCCCTATGAGGCTGAAATGGTACGCGGACTATTGGAAAGCGCAGGCTTGGAACCGATTGTAATGAACAAGCAAGACTCGTCGTATATGTTTGGCGAGATTGAAGTTTATGTTCACCCAAACCAATACGAACAGGCAATCAACATTATAAATTCATCAAACAATGAGTAACTTTTGGCAACGCCTTATCACAGGAATAGTTTTCCTGACGGTCTTAATTTCGGGCATACTGTTCAGTCAGTGGACATTTGCGCTACTTTTTGCCTTGATTGACGTGCTTGCCCTTAACGAGTTTTACCGCATAAGCGTCAAAAACGGGAACAAGCCACTTACAATCTACGGAATGGCTGTCGGACTAATCTCGTTTGCCTTAAGTTTCCTCGCATTTGCCAACATTATCGAAAAATCGGCATTGGCACTAGTTGTTCCAATGCTGGCACTGGTTTTCATCATTGTGCTATTCGGAAAATTCGAGAATCCAATATCAACCATAGCCACAACATTTTACGGACTTGTCTACATAGCACTGCCATTTGCATTGGTTAGCCCGATAGCGTTTCATACCAACGAATACCAAAGCATTATGGTTCTTGGAATGTTCATCATAATTTGGGCCAACGATACAGGCGCATATTGTTTTGGTGTTACAATCGGGCGTCACCATATGTTCGAACGCATTTCGCCCAAGAAAACCTGGGAAGGCTTGATTGGCGGGATGTTCACGGCAATTGGAGCATCATTCGCATTATCACACTATTTCGACATCATGACGCAAAAGCAATGGTTAGGGTTGGCACTGATAATCTGCATTTTCGGCACACTTGGCGACTTGGCCGAATCACAATTCAAGCGCACAGTCGGCATCAAGGACTCAAGCAACTTATTGCCAGGTCACGGCGGAATTCTCGACAGATTTGACAGTATTATCTTGGCAATACCCGTAATTTTTGCATATTTGCAGTTTGTATCATAAACCATAAGAGAGTATATGAGAATACATCGCGCAGGATATGCAGTAATACTGAAGGCGCTATTTATACTTTTGATAGTCAACTTGATAGTTTATTTTGTCATAAACAATCAATTCGCAGCATCAATTACAATAGTGATATCATGCGTATTGCTTCTTTTTGTATTGCGTTTCTTCAGATACCCCAACAGACAGGTTCCACAACTATCAAACGGACAAATCATATGCCCTGCAGATGGCAAGATTGTGACTATTGAAGAGGTTGACGAGCCAAGCATTGTGTCAGGCAAACGTATTCAGGTTTCGATATTCATGTCGTGCTGGAACGTACACATGAATTGGCTTCCCGTATCAGGCGAGATTAAGCAGATAATCCATTTCGATGGACGTTTCACAAGAGCCGTGACACCTAAATCGTCAGACTTGAATGAGCACACTGCAATTGTCGTGAAACCACAAAACAGCGAAACGGTATTGGTAAAGCAAGTGGCTGGAGCTGTCGCTCGCCGAATCTTGACATATTTGAAACAGGACGAAACACACAACGCAGGGGAGGAACTTGGATTTATACGTTTCGGCTCACGCGTTGACATACTTCTGCCACTTGACTATG
>CALCFP010000517.1 GCA_937900725.1 uncultured Bacteroidota bacterium
CGCAATAGCCTGTGCTGACGGGTTTTTCGGTTCGTTTTGCAAGACGGCAGATGTAGTAAATGAGCAATGCCACGGCAATTATTCTGAAAATGCTAAGCATGTATTTGCCGAAACGCCCGAAAAACTGGATACCGAAAGCCATTCCGTTGTTTTCGGTGAAATGGATAATGAACCAATTGCCGAAGATGTGGATTTCCTCGCCAATCATCATGTGTGTCTTGATCCAGATTTTCAGAGCCTGGTCGGCGGCAAGCACCAGTGCTATTACAAGCACTGCAAGTTTTCCTTTGCTCATAATGACTGTTTAAAGATGTTATTTATGAAACAGCCACAATTGCCGTTGCAAAGCAAAGGCAGTTGTGGCCGCAACAAATGATTAAAATCCACTTTATTTTTTAGTGGCGTTTTTTGCCTCTACGCTCAAAGTGGCGTGTGGTACGGCACGAAGGCGTTCTTTAGGAATGAGTTGTCCTGTCTCGCGGCAGATGCCGTAAGTCTTGTTTTCAATTCTGACCAATGCTGCCTTAAGGTGCTGGATGAACTTTTCCTGATGTTGTGCCAAACGGCCTGTCTCTTCGCGCGACAGCACGCTTGCGCCTTCTTCCAATACTTTAAAAGTTGGCGATGTATCAAGAGTGTCGTTGCCGTCGGCGTGTGACAATGTCTTGCAAAGCACTTCGTATTCTTGCTGCGCCTGAGCAAGTTTTTCAAGTATTATCTGCTTGAACTCTGCCAATTCCTCGTCAGAGTATCTAACTTTTGGTTGTTCGTCGCTCATAGTGGTATGAATTAGGTGGGCTAAAAGTAGAATTTTTGGAATGGAATAGTTTTGTGAAGTGCCGTTTTTTACAACATAATTATTAACAACGGTTCAACAAATGCCTTGTGGCATTTGGCTATTTGCCTTTGGCAGTTAGCCACTTTTGCCTTTTGCCTTATGCCTTTTCATCTAATTTCAATTTCCCGTAGGGAAACCCCATTGGTAGAAAATGCCCATTATGCGTTTAACGGCATTCCGTAGGAATGCGCCAATGTCGCAATGGCTCCATTCCGATGGAATGGAAATGGCTGTGATAATGCGTGTTTTCTACCGAGCGTTAATGCCTAACGGCATTCTGTTGGAAATTGGCCTTTTGCCGTTGGCTTATGCCTTATCCCTTTTACTTTTGCCTTTCCCCTTATGCCTTTAATTTGATTGAATATGACCAATTGAAAAATGCGCAAGGGCGACGCTATGGAACGCCACCCCTGCAAGTAACTACGTAATAACCAAACGTGTTTATTTCTAATGAACGGTTGCGTGCATTAGTATATTGAAATACCTTTATAGAATTGCGGACGCTCAAAGAACACGTCATTGTCAATTGTGTCAACTTCGTTTGTGCTGTCGTTTCTGACTGTCAAGACATAATGCGCATTTCTTTTATAGTCAACCTTGAACGTATGCCATCCTTTATCGCCGATTACAGAATCGATTGGTGTTTGCAGATTGTTTTTGTTGTACAAGAACGCTGTGCTTCTGCTAGTTTCCTTTATAGTACAGGATATTCGGCACTGTCTTTTGCCAAGCATTCCTGAAGTATCGGTACTTGGACGGTATAAATCAATATAATCTATAAAGTTATATGTGTCGTTATCGCCGTTGTACTCTTCCTTCGAAACCTTTTTATTGATAGTGCAGATAGCCCTTTCCATTTCTCTTAATTTTAACTCTGCCGAGAAATGATATTTGCCCGACGATGGTGCAACATCTGCCGAATCAAGTAACTGATTGCTGTTGATATTGAACAAATATACCTTGCTGATTTTTTCCCGTTTATTGTTGCCAATTGTTCCTGTGTAGTCAAACACAGCAGTGCTGTCGGTTAAAGGCGTGCAAGTAGGAGAAAATACGCCTGTGTTATTGTCTGTTTCGCAAGCCGAGAGCAAGCCGACAACTGCAAATGCCAATATTAAGTGTTTCATTGTTTTGTCGTTTTTGGTTAAGGAGAATTTCTGTTAATTCTCCGATTTAAATATTTTATGAATATGGGTTAATCTCCATAGTAAATATGGACTTTGGTAGTGCTGTCCTTTATGTAGATGTCGTCGGACAACTTTACTAGTTCTCCCTTTCTGCTGTCTGTTTCGTAATAGACTGAGTAGTGTTTCTGCGGTTTCACTTTTTCGTAGAAAAAGGCACGATTAATATTATTTCTTTTTACAGTGTCAATGCAGACAGTTCTATCTTCATTATCAAAAAGATAGTACCAGCCATTAAACTTATCCCCCTTGAGTGTAATACTTACCTCTATAATTGGCAATGTTAGGTTGTCTTCCATAATATCACCGTACTTTGTTAAATTACAAAAAGTACTCCAGGCCAAGTTGTCGGTTAGCAATCCATATTGCCAAATGTCGTCTGCGGTCAATGGCTTTAGTTTAAAAAACTTCTCAAAATATGGCTTTAAAGGCTTGCACTCGTTGTTCCATTGTTCCAAAACCGACTTGTACTCCGCGTTGGCAATGTTGGCGTGTACAAATTCGTAATATTGCTTGAACTCGTTCAGCATACTGACCGTCATCGTTCTACCGCCGAATGGATTTGAATAATTCTTAAATTTCATCAGTCGTATATATTCACGCCTAGTGTAGTGCATACTGTTTTTTGTACTGTCGGTGTAGAATAGGCAACGGCCTTGATTCGGGTTTAACGATACAACAGACGACGTTAATGCCATATCTGCAAAATTCCTGCTCAATCCCAGTTCTTTGGCCAATTCGTAATGGTTTTCATAAATCTCAGTGCGGGAAATAAATTTTTCATAACTGATACTATTATTATTCCAAACACGTATTCCCAATAAATTGCACAACGAGTCAAAACTGTAGTCTGCCCTACGGCGAAGCATCACATTCTTGGCATAGTCGAATGCCATTTTCGACTGCATAATGTCGTTGTCGGCCAGCGATGTGTTCTTGATAACCGAGTCGGCATACTCGCAAAGGCAAATAAATGTGTTTGCACGCGAGTATTCAAAAACGTTTTGGACATAGCGCCTATACTTCTCCGATACGGGCACATTCAGGCTGTCGAAGGCGTTTTTAATGTTTTTGGCCACGGCTTCATACGCCTCTTTTTCGCGCTTGACAAATGTGTTGTAATTCAATTTATTATCGGCATAATCGTCGCTGTATCTAATATTGATTGGGCTCCTCTTAATGTAATCCAGATTGAACGGGGTGTCACAGATATGGTCTTTTGGGTGTTCTTTCAGAATCAGCGCCATATAGTTTGCGCACAGGTTGTTGTCGGTGCCCATTGCAACATCACAGAGCCAGCCATTTTTCATTACCAATATCGTATCGCCCTGCCCTACAGTTAAATGCAGATTATTCTCGAAGTCTGAAGCAAACGGGCTGATGTAAAATTCGGCCATATTGACCACAGGAATTTTAGCCTCATACAGGCGTCCGTAATGGTCGTTGCTTTCCACGTAGGTCATTTTTGTGCTCCAGTCGCCAAGTCGGTTGTTGTAGCAGACAAAAAGTTTCCCGTAATAGCCATTGCTACTGCCGTCGATACGGCTTGTCAGATAGCGGGACTTGCTCATATCGTTGCGCACGTATGTCCGTATAACGGCATATCCTACTGTTGTTTGCTCCAGGTTGTAGGTTGATGTGTCGCGGTCGGCAACGTTTTTAGACTTGTTGCGCATCAGCACATCCATCTTCCAGCACAGTTTCTTGGTTTTCCCGTTCTCGGTCACCGCCAGTGTGGAGTCGTTGTCGAAAGCGACATTCAGGCTAACCTGTTCGGTGTCGCAGGTCAAAGTCAGATTCAGGCCGTCGGCGGTGGGCTCAACCGATTGGTAATCCCATCGGTTGTTTTTGTAGATGACCGACTCCTCGAACAGGCCGTAGGTCCAATGTCCGTTATCCTGATTGAACCAACAGCCAATGTATTGCTCAGGTATATGGCTCTTGTAGGGGTTGCACGATGCAAGCAATCCCATTAAGGCTGAAATGTATAGTATTCTTTTCATATCTTATTGACTTTTTGTTGTTTGTGTTTATTGCGATAGATATTGGCAATCTCGTCAATGCTGATTTCAAGTTTGTCAATCTCGCCAAAGAATCGGGCAAGCAAATCGCACTTGAGTGTCTGTCTGTCCTTTGGACGACTTGTGGTGGCGACTTTCGCCCCGTCAACTATGCCTTTCATTGCTTTTTCCTTTCCTTATAGATTTTCACCACCTCGTCAATAGAAATTTCAAGCATATCGAGTTCGTTGAAGAATTCGGGCAACGACTCGTTCATAAAGGCCTCGCGCCGTACGGCCTTGATCTGCTCCTTTGCGCCTTCTGCCACAAAGTAGCCAATGCCTCGGCGGTTGAAAATGATGTTGTTGCTTTGCAGGAAGTCGAATGAGCGCACCACAGTGTTGGCATTCACCTCCACGTTTGATGCATACTCGCGCACCGACGGCACACGCTCGCCTTCGGGGTATATTCCTGTCAGAATCTCGTTGCAGATGCGGTCAACTATCTGCATATATATCGGTCTACTTTCCTTAAAATCCATAATTACTGCTATTTACACTGTTTTACATTGCTTTTGCAAAAACATCTGTAGGCAAGAACCACCAATGATGCGCTGACAATGATGCCCGCCAGAAGTTCAACCACAGAAAGGGCAAAATCGGTCTTAATAATGATATAATGATGACAGTTTTCATATAGAAGCACCAGACCAAAAGTGATTATGGCTGTCCAAATAATTGAAAATGACTTGATAATCACACTGTTGAGCGCTCCAATGGCCAGGCATATCGCAATCAGGGCGTATGCGTGGAAATATGTGCAACAGTAGTCGGCAAAATCGAACCTGCCTCCCAAGGAACATACTTCAACAACCGCAAGCCCCACAACCGCTATCAGGAACGGGAAAACCACATAGGTAAGCAACCGTGCGGTGAATTTTTCGCAAGCGGTGGCGGGCATTGTCATAAACGATATGCAGGAGCGCTTTCGGCTTGTGTTGACTAAAGTCCGTGTCGATAGAAACCAGGTCAGGCATACGGGACCCATCCCGCATATTGTTTCATATGAGAAATAGTCGCGGGCAAACGCGCTTTCGGTGCCCTCGAAAAACGCGTAGTAGGCAAAAGTAATCAGTGCCCATACTGCGTACAGACAGCCTAATACCATTATCCAATATTTGGCAGGCTCCCACTCGTGGCGGAAAACTTGCGCAAATCGGGTTTTATTAATTGTTTCGTTTTTCATAATAATTCTCCTTTCATTTTTTCCTCGACGATATGCCGTAAATGCTCTTGCGTTTGAACAGCACCCACGAAACAGGAACAAACACGATGAAAAATGCCATCACAATTGCCAGCGACAAGACAAGCGCGTGGCTGTGGACAGGATTCGCAACATTGTAATACTCAATGAACGGCACCGTGAACATCAGGTTGATGTGCTCTATTATGTGAGCGAATAGTATAACCAGCACGCCTGTCATCAATACCGCAAACAGAATTTTCAGGCGGTTGAACAGCGCGCCCGCAAACAGCGCCACAAGCGATATGCCTATCACAAGCGCAGTTGTCAGCATATTTCCGCACAACAGCATCTCTTTTTGCAAAAGCGCAGTCTCCTCGTTTAACTGTATGAAGTGTCGCATCGGTTCGAACACAATGAACACCAATGCAGGTAAAACCCAAAACAGCAACATTCTGCAACAGAACTTCTCGATATTTGACGCGGGCACTACCGTAAAGGGCAGAAACGCCCGTTTGTCGGTAGTATGAGCCGATACAAAAAGTGGCATTATGAAAAGCATCACGGCAGGCCAGAATATTATTGTCGTTGTTCCCAGGTCATCGGTTTTCACAAACAGCGCCACAAGCCAGGCCATTATCATCATTGCAGTGTAGGCGGTGAGCCACACCCACGAATTTGCCCATTCGTGGCGCAAGAGCAACCCGAATCGGCGTAAGTTGAATTGGTTGTTCATAGCCAAGTCCTCCATCATTTACTGAAAACCGACTGAATTTTCTCCGTCTCGGCCAAGACGGCGTTAAACAGCATTTCAATGTTGAGCGGAGTCTCGCTGTCGTCGGCCATTTTTGGGCGGACAATGCAGTCACCGACGCCAAATGGTTGGCTGAAAATGGTGTTTTCGGGGTGGTTGCCTACGGCGCACTCGCCAAAAACCAGATGTTGCACTATTTCCGTTACCGAATGGTTGAACAGCAACTTGCCGTCGCCAATGATGGTGATCTCGTCGATAAGGTTCTCGACGTCGCGCACCTGATGAGTGGAGATGATGATTGTGCGCTCATCGTTCATACAGCCCGACACCACCTTGCGGAATTGGCTTTTCGACGGGATATCTAGGCCGTTGGTTGGCTCGTCCATAATCAGGAGCGAGGTGTTGGTGGCAAGCGCAAAGCACACAAAAGCCTTTTTCTTCTGGCCCATCGAGAGCGCCTTCAGATTCATATTGCGGTCCATATTGAAACCTGCCAGGCAACGGTCGAGCGTCTCGTTGCTGAATTTCGGGTAGAACGGAGCATTCAACGTTATGTACTTGTCGAAAGGCATATTAGGCAAATCGAACTCTTCTGGCACAATGAAAAGGTCGGCCAGCGCATTCGGGTTGCGCTTTTGCATATTGTAGCCATTGAACATCACTTCGCCTTTTTGCGCGAACAGAAGTCCGCTCATAAGGTATAGCAACGTCGACTTGCCTGCGCCGTTCAGGCCGAGCAGGCCGTAGATTTTACCTTCGTTGAAGGATAGATTCAGGTTACTGAACACCTTGTGATTCTTGTAACCAAACTGTAAATCGTTAATTGTTACCATCTTATATGTTCGTTTATTAGTGTATTAGATGATTAGTACACTGCAAATGTAGCAATCATTTTCAATCTGCAATCATTTTCTTGAAAAATTTTGTTTGAAAATAAGGCAGTTGGCACGTGATAGTATTTTTAGTCATTGAAAATCAATGTGTTGTGCTAATGTTTTTTTGGTACGATTTAATTGCCTGAGTTGTAACATTCTATTAAATTCATAGTCATATCTTTGTATAAAGGTGTGTTCTATAAATACACCTTTTAAAAAATGCGATAAATGAACAAACGGCTTTACTATTTAGACAATCTGAAGGTCTTTCTTACGGCATTGGTAGTGTTCCACCACGCAAACATTCCATTTTCGCACGCGGGCGATTGGGGATACTCACCGAGCAATCCTGCAGAGTTTATTCCGAACCTTTGGCATTTCAATTCAATAAACGCCACATTCTTTATGGGATTGTTTTTCTTTATCTCGGGCTTTTTTGTTCCAGGAAGTTACGACCGCCAAGGCGGAAAAACATTCTGCCAGAAAAAACTCTTGCGGTTGGGCATTCCGTTGCTGTTAGTAACAATGATTGTCAGTTCGGCTGACCATTGCTTGTCGTTCGCTCACGTTTGGTTTGTTGAGAGTTTGCTCATTTTCAGTCTTTTATATGCATTAGTAAGACAATTTGCAAAGCCAATTGACAGCAAAAACGCCAAATCGCGACTTACAATATTGGCGATTGTAGCGTTTGCCACCGTTTTGGGATTGTTGCAATTGCTCATACGCGGTGTCAGCAATCAGGACAACTGGATAATGTTTTTGGGCTTCATAAGAATGGAACCCGCCCACTATTTGCAATATGCATCGCTGTTTGTGCTGGGGATTTTAGCATACCGACTTGGCTGGCTGGAAAAACTGAAAAACAGCATCGGAATAGGTGCCGTTATTGCCTCAATACTGTTTTGCATTGGCGACTTGCTTCGTGGCGAAAATGCTTGGGGCGGTTTTGTATGGCATTGGTTCGGGATGTACGAGGCGTTTATGTGCGTGTCTATCTGCATTGCGCTGATTTGGATTTTCCGCGAATTTGGAAATTGGTCGGGCAGTTTTTGGAAATGGTGTTCCGCTCAAACGTACGGCGCATATATATTTCACCTATTTGTTTTGTTGTCAATAGAATACGCTATGGATAACGTTGCAATGCCTGTCTTTTTGAAATTCATTCTCGAAGGCTCTTTGGCTACAATTTTTTCATTTGCAATAACGTGGCTATTCCGACTTATACCAGGCGTGAAGAAAGTGCTGTAACGTGGAGCGATGAAAAAATGTTGATTCTTGTTACAGCAAAAGCGTGCAAGATTTTATAGGAAAGGTAGAGACGTGGCACGCGTCCCTTCAACAAAAACACAAGGCAAGACGAATAAAGTCTCCATTCCATACGGAATGCGCCAATGTCCATACAATCAACAAGGATTAAAAAAAGGCGAACACGTCTTGCGTATTCGCCTTTTGAATGATATCGGTTGTATTGCTTTTACTTTACAAGTTCAACCTTTATATAAAGATTAACGTCGTCGTCAATGTCAACAGTAATGGCATTGTCGGCGTTAAGGTTGCCCACAATATCGATGCTGTTGGCAAGTGTTTGTCCAGCAATGTATTGCTTGAATGCCACAATGGCATTGTCGGAATAGTCGTTTGCCGAAATCTGAATGTTAATCTTGTCGGTAACTTCAAAACCGCTGTCCTTGCGGATGTTCTGTATGCGGTTCACAAGTTCGCGGGCGACACCCTCGTTCTTCAGTTCGTCGGTGATGGTTATGTCGAGAGCCACTGTCAGAGTGCCTTCGTTGGTAACCAGCCAGCCAGGAATGTCTTCCGAAACAATCTCGACATCGGTGCGGACAAGCGTAAGCGTCTCGCCATCAACCTTTATGTCGAACTTCTCGTCTGATTCAAGTTGGGCGATGTCCTCTTGGCTCATTTGTGCAATGGCAGACGAAATCTGCTTCATTATCTTGCCGTATTTCGGACCAAGCACCTTGAAGTCGGGCTTGATGCGCTTAACCAATATGCCTGTCGTGTTTTCCAGAAGTTCGACTTCCTTCACGTTCACTTCGGTCATTATTATTGACTTGACGGCCTCAATTTGGCGACGCATCTTGTCGCTGTGGATAGGAACCATAATCTTGCTCAGTGGCTGACGGACCTTCAGGCTCACCTTTCGGCGCAAGCCAAGAACCATTGACGACACGCGCTGTGCCATAGCCATACGTTCCTCAAGGTCGGTGTCGATTGCCGACTCGTCAACCTTAGGGAAGTTTGTAAGGTGAACCGATGTGCCACAACGGCCTGTCGCGGTGTTCAAATCCTTGAACAGCATATCCATATAGAATGGCGCTATCGGGCTACCCAAGACGGCCACCGTCTCCAGGCAAGTGTAGAGTGTCTGATAGGCGCCAATCTTGTCGTTGTCGTATTGTCCGCCCCAGAAGCGCTTGCGGTTGAGACGCACGTACCAGTTGCTCAGGTTGTCGATTACGAAATCCTGAATGGCGCGTCCTGCGCGTGTAGGCTCATAGTTGTCGAGTGCGTCCTGAACTTCCTTGATGAGCGAGTTCAGCAACGACAGTATCCAGCGGTCGATTTCAGGACGCTCGGCCAGCGGAATATCCTTCTCCTTATATGTAAAGCCGTCGACATTGGCATACAATGCAAAGAAACTGTATGTATTATAGAGTGTTCCGAAGAATTTGCGCTTTACTTCGTCAACGCCCTCAATGTCGAATTTCAGGTTGTCCCAAGGTTGTGCATTGGTAATCATATACCAGCGCAATGGGTCGGAGCCGAATTTCTCGATTGTCTCAAACGGATCGACGGCATTGCCCAGACGTTTTGACATCTTGCTTCCGTTCTTGTCAAGAACGAGTCCGTTGCTGATGATGTTCTTGAAGGCCACCTTGCCGTTTATCATTGTGCTGATGGCATGCAGAGTGTAGAACCAGCCACGTGTTTGGTCAACGCCTTCGGCAATGAAGTCGGCAGGATAGAGCGTGTTGAAGTCGTCCTTGTGCTCAAATGGCCAGTGGCGCTGTGCGAATGGCATTGCACCAGAATCGAACCACACGTCGATAAGGTCCTTCTCGCGGTACATTGGCTGTCCGTTTGACGAGACAAGCACCACTCCGTCGATGTATGGGCGGTGAAGGTCGATCTTCTCGTAGTTGTCCTTTGAGTAGTCGCCCACCTTGAAGCCTTTGGCAGTATATGGGTTTTCCTTCATCAACCCAGCCTTGATGGATTTTTCAATCTCGGCGCAAAGTTCTTCAACCGAGCCGATGCACAACTCTTCGGAGCCGTCTTCGGTGCGCCAGATAGGAAGCGGTGTTCCCCAATAGCGTGAACGGCTGAGGTTCCAGTCGTTGAGGTTCTCGAGCCATTTGCCGAATCGGCCTTCGCCAGTGCTTTGAGGTTTCCAGTTTATGGTCTTGTTTAGTTCGAACATCTGATCCTTGACAGCCGATGCCTTGATGAACCAACTGTCGAGCGGGTAGTAGAGCACGGGCTTGTCGGTGCGCCAGCAATGCGGATAGTTGTGAACGTGCTTTTCAATCTTGAACACAGTGCCGTCGGCCTTCATCTTCATACAGATGAAGATGTCGAGGTTTTCGGCCTTCTGCGCCGACTGCTCGTCGTATTTTCCGTCGACGGTGAACTGCGGGTCGTAGGCATTCTTAACCCAACGGCCTTCATATTCCTTATAGATGTCGGTCTTTACAAAATCTTTAGCGAAACTGCTGTCGAGGTCCGATATGAAGTAGTATTTGCCTGTCATATCGACCATTGGACGGGTTTCGCCAGCCTTGTTGATCATAAACAGCGACGGTATGCCAGCCAACTTGGCCACTTTGGCGTCGTCGGCGCCGAAGGTAGGAGCAATGTGGACAATGCCCGTGCCGTCTTCGGTAGTTACATAGTCGCCAGGGATTACGCGGAAAGCATCAGCCTTCTTGTTGACAATCTTCTTATCGACCAATTCGCAAGGGTCAACCCAAGGGAAGAGTTGCTCGTAGTGGATGCCAACAAGGTCGGAGCCCTTCATTTCGGCGATGATGTTGCCAGGGTTCTTGTCGTTGAAGTAGGCGCTGAAACGTGCCTTTGCCACAATGACGGTGCATTTCTTTTCGGTATATGGATTCTGTGTCTCAACAGCCACATAGTCGATTTTCGGCCCTACGCACAATGCCGTGTTTGAAGGCAATGTCCAAGGAGTTGTTGTCCAGGCGATAATGTAGAGTTGCTTGTATTCATCGCCAGCCTTGCCAATGATGTCTTTTACAAGAGCGTTGTCGTTGTCGGTAACCTTGAACTGTGCAGTGCAGGTGGTGTCTTTCACATCGCGGTAGCAACCAGGTTGGTTTAGTTCGTGCGACGAAAGTCCAGTGCCTGCGGCAGGCGAATAAGGCTGAATGGTGTAGCCCTTGTACAGAAGTCCTTTCTTGTAGATTTCCTTCAGCAAGTACCACAACGACTCGATGTATCGGTTGTCGTAAGTGATGTAAGGGTCGTCCATATTGACCCAATATCCCATTTTGGCGGTAAGGTCGCGCCAAAGGTCGGTGTATTTCATCACCTCTGAACGGCAGGCGCGGTTGTAGTCGTCAACGCTGATTTTCTTGCCGATGTCTTCCTTGGTGATTCCGAGTTGCTTTTCCACGCCAAGTTCGACAGGCAGTCCGTGAGTGTCCCAGCCAGCCTTGCGGTCCACCAGGAATCCTTGCAGAGTCTTGTAACGGCAAATGATATCCTTGATGCTACGTGCCATAACGTGGTGAATGCCAGGCTTGCCGTTTGCCGACGGCGGACCTTCGAAGAAAATGAATTTTGGATGGCCTTCACGGGCATCGATGCTCTTTTGGAATGTGTTTTCGTTGTTCCATTCAGCAAGTACGTCCTTGTTGATTTGTGACAAGTCTAACTGCTTGTGTTCGGGGAATTTACCGCTCATAACTATATATGATGTTATTATTATAATATCGAATTCAAATAACCCACAAATATAATTTAGAATTGGCAAAGAGCAAATGCATAAAAAAGCTTGTGAGTTTACAAGCTTGAATATTCATAATCAATGCAATGACCGATATTTTTCATCATTTGGATTTTGTAAGATTCCAAGCGCAAGGCAGATAAATGAAAATATCGGCAAAAGAGCCAATATTTGCCGGCAGGGTGCTATTCAACAAGCGCAGGAGCAATTTTCTTCAGCACATTGAAAACTATGAATGCCAATGCAAATGATGCGATGCAACTCAGCGAACCAGTGAACAACCATTTAAAGAACAATGGAATAGACATTGATTCAAACAGATAAGTAAACAATACGATAGGAACGGGGTAGAAGAAATATGCTGTAAACGACATTTCGGAAAGCTTGACAGACAGTTTGCCAGGGTGGTTCAAGTAGGAGTGGAAGAATGACATAAGAAACATACAGATGCCTACACATACCATAGGTTCCCAAAGAGCGTAAAACAGTGATTGCGAGTTCATTCCGCCAGTAAAGACAGACCAATCCTTGACATAATGCAACGAAAACAAAAGCATCGGCAAGCACAGGAATGAAAAAATCAGCCAGGGAACAGAATTATTAACCCGCAATTGGCTTATCCAGTTGAATCTTTGCCCGATAAGTCCTACAATGAATGTGCCTAGGTAAAGGGTATAAAATCCCCATTTGATGCCAGGTCCGATTGTAGATGCCGGTGAAACCAGCCTGATGATGAAAGAAACGGTGCCTATGCATATTATGAACAGGGTTGTGCGGAAAGGCGTAATGTGGTCCCACATACTCAGTACACGTTCAGTTTTTTTCCGGTAAAACTTCTTTAAGAAGGCGTAGGCCAGCTCAAATACCAAAAGCAAGGCTACAAACCAGAACGAGCCGAATGTTGGCTTGTGAGAAAGGAAATCAATTACAAACTGCAACCAGCCAATTTCAACATTGCCTTTGGTTTTTGCCACAAAATAAAGGTAAGATGGGTGAAAGAGAGTTACATACAGCAACAAAGGAATGCCTAGAACTATCAGCCGTGTTTTGACAAAATTCCTGAAGCCGTGCTTCTGATATGTAATGTAAGCCAGCATAGCCGTTGTAATGAAATACAGGCCCATCATAAATGAAATGTTGATTGTCTTGACGGTGTTTACCACAATCAGTGAGGTGCCAACAAACCGGTCAGCCGATGTATAGTACCAGGGTCCTATACCGCCAAAGGCAATTAGCGACTGATGGAATATGATGTAGCAGATTAGAAAAACCCGCAACCTGTCGATGTAGAAATAGCGTTCGTTTCCCATTGTTGACAAAGAATGTTCCAAAAGTAAAAAATAACCGCAGTTTTACAAAAAATCGGCATATTGGAATTGCAAGCCAGCCAATTGCTATTTTTGCGGAAAATAGTCAGAAATGGAATTCATTGACACACACTCGCACCTTTATGCCGAAGAGTTTGACGCCGACCGTGAAGAGGCTGTCAAACGCTGTTTCGAGTCTGGCGTAAACCGCCTCATATTGCCCGACATTGACGCCACTTCGCGTCAGGCGATGCTCGATATGGCGCAGTCGGACCCGGAGCACTTCTTTCCTTGCGCAGGTCTGCATCCCACATCGGTTGGAGCCGACTACAAAGCAGACCTCAAGGCTGTTGAGAAGATGCTCTCCTGTGGCACGAAATTCTACGCCGTGGGCGAGATAGGCATCGACCTTTATTGGGACCAGACCTACGAGCGCGAGCAGTTCGACGCCTTTGCCACGCAGGTGAAATGGGCCAAGGAACTGCAACTTCCAATAATTGTGCATATCCGCAATGCCATCGACAAGACCATAGAAGCCCTTGAACCGCTTGCCGATGAAAGGCTGCGCGGAGTTTTCCATTGTTTTTCGGGCAATGCCGAACAGGCCAAAAGGGCCATTGATATGGGCTTTCTGTTAGGTGTCGGCGGTATTCTGACCTTCAAGAAATCGGAATTGCCGGCTGTTGTGGAGAACATCGATATTGAAAGACTGATTTTGGAGACCGACTGCCCTTATCTTGCACCTGTCCCGCATCGCGGACAGCGCAACGAGAGCAGTTTTCTGCCTTGCGTGGCCCAGAAACTTGCCGAAATAAAGGGCACAACCATTGACGATGTGGCCTTGCAAACCACCCGAAACGCCGAACGGCTGTTTGGACTGTAAATACTTAAAGTTCTGCCTAAAACACCAGCCTCATCGCAGTTCCGTTGCTACCCGATTGGCAGGAAATGGAGCCTCCGTGAGCGCGCAGAACCTGTTGCGAGTATGAAAGGCCTATTCCGGAGCCCGTCTCCTTTGTGGTGAAGAACGGCACAAAAATCTCGTTTTTGATATTTTCCGGAATGCCGGGGCCGTTGTCCTTCACGGTTATTTCTGTCTCGCCAGAAGATAGCCGTAGTGCCGACACTTCAACAAAAGGATTTTTAGTTTGGCTGTTTGCCAATGCTTCCGACGCATTTTTCACAAGATTGATAATCACCTGCATAAACATCTGTTCATCGATGTTGACCGCGAAATCGGTTTTGGGCGGTACAAAGCGGATGTCGACGCCATATTGGGCTTTCATTGGCGATGTGAAGATGCTGAAACAGGTAGAGTTCGTCGATCAGAATCCTATTGGCAAGTCTTCACGCAGTAAGGCTTCTCGTCAGGGTTGATCTGACGAGCGTTGCGGCAGAAGGTGCACTTGCGCACGAAACGATGGAAGAACTCTTCGACCTTGGACACGTCGCGCAT
>CALCFP010000518.1 GCA_937900725.1 uncultured Bacteroidota bacterium
GCACTTTCGAGCAAGTCTATGCAGTATTGATTCGCGCGTTGCTTGTCGCCTTCAAAGAAGTCTATTTTAACGCCAGCGATGCCGTTGTCCTGAAGCCATTGGAATTCCTTCTCGCGGTCTTCGGGCTTGTTTAGCCTGAATTTAGGACTTGGAGCCCAGTCAATCCAGTTTGTGGTTGAGTTGTACCAAATAAGAAGTTTGACGTTTTTCTCTTTGGCGTAAGCAATGGCATCGTTAATGTCGCCGCCGTTGCGCATATCGTCCCATTCGGCATCAATGAGCATGTATGGCAATTTTAGTGCAGATGCCATATCAATGTATTCTTTTACAATTTGATAGTCGCTTGAACCATGGTTGTATGCCCAGTAAATCCAAGAAACGACGCCAGGCTTTATCCAACTTGTGTCGTCAATCTTGTTAGGTGTGCAGACGTCGGTAACTAATGTTGATTCTACAACGTCAGACAATGAGCCCATGATCGCCACGCGCCAAGGTGATTGCCATCCATCGCTGAGTTTAAGGCAGTTTTCGTCGTTTGTTAGTTTATAGGCTGATTCGCCGAGCGATGTCAGGCTTGAGCCGCTGTTTTCAGCAGACATATCGGCTTCCGTAATTAAAGCGAAAAGGCTGTCGGAAACTTCGAAAAGTGAAGGGTAAGCCCAACGGCAGCCTGGTTTCTCTTTCGGATTTAGCGGGAAGAATTGTTCATACGATACGTCGAAGCGTTGTAGCCAACGTTTTGCGTCAGCACTGAATTTGTAAGTGGTTTGCTCGCAAAGTGAAGAGCAATCCTTGTATCCATCGGCAAGTGCAAAACGGAATGCCACGCCGTCGTTGTATACGCGGACAGTAAGGTTTTGTGTGCGTCCATCATGGTCGGTGAAACTGAAGGTGCGTTCTGTTGCGTGATTAATGCAGTGTGTGCGTTTGCCTGTCAGCATTGTATAGTCGTCGGTAATTTCGGCTATTTTTGACGCAGATCCATAGAATAAACGTTCCGATTCGCTTTCCAGGAATCCGAATTGTGGCATTTCTATGGCTTTTATCCATTCTTTTTCTTGCAGAAAATAGATGTTGAGAGTCGGAATCTCGTCAACGTTCAGTTCACATTGAAACCTGATTTTCCCGTTAGGTGATGTCAGGCCAAGTTTCTTGTCGAATTTGCCGTCAGCGGCACTTGATGCACCCATTAGTGCAACTATTAGGCATGTTATTGCAATTACGACGCAACATATTGCGCAGATTAGAAGAGACCTTATTTTCATGATTTTTGATTGATGTCGTTTTTATTGCCTTGTTTGTTCAACGAATTTTATTGAACCATCGTTGTTGAAATCCATTTCATCAACGCATACGGAACGACGTCCTGTGGCGCCTTTTATTCCATCGATTGTAATCGTGGCATTGTGGTAGAACAGGTACCATTTGCCGTTGAATTCAATTGCACTTGGATGAATTGTGAAACTGTTTTCTGCTCCGGAAGTGAGTTGCCCTTTGTAACTCCATGGACCTTCAAAGGAAGGTGCGGTTGCATAGTCGATGGCTTCTTGCCCGTAGCCCCATGATGCGTATATCAGGTAGCAAATGTTGTCTCGCTTTGTCAGCCATGGACCTTCAATGTATTTTGGAATGTTTGCGACTTGAATTTCTCCATCGAGTTCAATCATGTTCGGTTTCAGTTTTGCGATGAAGCAAGTGCCATTCCCCCAGCAAAGCCAAGCGTCGTTGCCGTCGATGAATACTGTGGGGTCTATGTCGTTCCACCAGCCGCGTGCACCGTTGCTTGTCATAGTGTCGCATACAAGAGGTTTGCCAATGGCGTCTTTAAATGGCCCTGTAGGTGAGTCGCTGACTCCGACACCAATGGCATATCCGCTATATTCGCCTTTTCCTTGTGTGGTGGCGTAAAAATAGTATTTGCCGTTTCGTTCAATGGCTTGGGCGGCCCATGCCGTGCCAACTCCAGGAGTGACGGTGTCGGCCCATGCAAAATCGCCGGGGCGCATGACAGACCCGTAGTCGGTCCAATTCTTCATGTCTGATGTTGAGTAGCAAAGCCATTCTGTAATGTTGAATTCCTTGCCGCCTCCGGCACTGTCTTGCCCGGCATAATATTCGTCGTGACCTACGTACAGATAAAGTTTGTTGCCAGATACCATGGCAGCTGGGTCTGCTGTGAATTTGTTTCTGATTAGAGGATTGCCTTCAAATACGAAGGTTTCGTTTGCTTGTTGGGATGAACATCCGACTGATAGCAATGCTAAAGCATAGAAGATATTCTTATTCATAATGATCTAATAGTTGTTCCTACAAATTTTGCATTAATGCTGAAAATGGCATTGCTTAAATGAAACACATAATTTTGCTGATGTAACAAGTAACGTTATTACAATAAAATCTGTTCCTTCTCATATTAACTTGGATGAAGAATTTGAGATTCGTAAAGAAAACTTAATTGAAAATATTAACTCTGATGAATTTGTCACAGATGTTAACAACGTTGATGCCGGTTTTGATGAAGCATTATTATTCTTCTAATTGAAGAGAAAAAGGAAATTAAAATGAATTACAATCTCAAATAGGGATTCTACTTATAATTAAATAAGCAGAATCTCTTTTTTTACATTTAAAATTAGTGATTATTAAAAAATCACTACAAAATATAACAAAAATCATTTAAAATAATCACAGAATATGAACACTCATCCCTGTTATTTAGTTTATTCTGCACTTAG
>CALCFP010000519.1 GCA_937900725.1 uncultured Bacteroidota bacterium
AAGAACTCCTGCGGATTGCATTTTGTGCAGATGCCTGACACGGCAATTGCATCTTCGGAAACCCATTTATTGCAGAAATACTATAGGTGTGTTCTATAAATTCCCCGATTTAAAAATTTTTTCAGATATGAACTAACATTTAATCTTTTGCGTGCTTTTGAATTTTTGTCGTCATCTTGTTGACTTTCACTTTATCACAGTGCCCGCACTGCTCCTTCGTTCAAATCATCAATCTGCCTAACAAAATCTTCAAAATCACCACAAAGCAATTTATAGAACCCACCTATAATATAAGTAATAACAATCTTGACATTCGCGTCTTATTCAAAAATATTTTTCAGAGTAGTTTTAACCAATCGAGTCGTAAAAAAATAATTATTAATATGATAATCATACCAATGTGTAGGATAAAGTCCTACACCTTCTTTACCATAACAAAACGATATTAGATATGTGGGCATATCGGCACATTCTGCATAATAAACAGAACTAATACCTTGTCCATTTAAACAATATACCTGTCCTATAGAAATGTAAAAGCCAAAAGGCTTAACATTAAACATTGACTTATCTGGATAAATACTTTTTCCAAAAGAATCCACCCAATCTGATGCAGAAGCAAAAACATCTCTCCACAAATTAATAATATTGGATTTCAAATAAGCAATATTGGCTATGCTGTCACTTTTTTTCATATCACCTGATAATTCTGGAATTGTATAGCTTGGGTAATACTCACCATCTTCTTTTATAGCATCCTTAACTCCAAAATTTACCAACAAATTCTGCCAACTATGTACATTTGGAATGTAAAATTCACTAATCAACGTTATTTCTTCTCCATATGAAGGATGTATTTTCTTCGTGTTATATAAAATTCCCTTCGCCCCTGATGGCAATTCAGAAACAACATAGTCTACGTTCAATTTCATTTGAATTGTATCTCCTTTAGTATCGATATATGAAGTGCACCTCAAATCATCGGCCATCCATATTTGGTCACCTACTTCAACAACTCGATAGACATTGTATTCATGGTCACGTATATGGTTCTTCTTGTTCAGGAAAATCTCCTTTACACTACCGCTATAAGTTTGGAACTCCTTGTCACCAACAACTACTTCCGACACAAATGAAAAATCATATATTACTGGTTCATAGTTAATGCCGTGCAGGTCATCAAAATCGTTGAACATATAAGGAATTTCTGGATTGTCAGCCAGCCTAATATACAATGAGTCTTGTCCGTCGGGGATGTCAAATGTTTTTCCAGCAAAGCCACATTCTTTGGTGGGCTTCATCTGCAATTTAATGTTTTTGTATTTATTATGGTCGATATCTGACCAACGCAACACAATGGCGCTTTCTGTTTCGCCATTGTCTGTTTCCATTGTCACTTTCATTTTGGGGTCGAGTACGTAAAAAGTCCTTATTTCTGAAAATTCACTATTCTCCCCGCTTTTTGAGTCAACCACCTTTGCTTGCCAATAATACTTTTGGTCGATTTTCAACACACATTTGTCATCCCCCATAAACGTTGAAAGATTGTCTTTTTCTGTTCCAACCATTACAACAACAGTATAGTTTGGATTTGTTGAACTGACAATATCTTTTCTTCTTATTGTTGTGTCTACCACGACGCCATCTGGCAATAGCAACTCTACTTGCTCTGCAGGGAAAAGGAATGGTTCGTCGTCTTCATTTTCCTTGCAACTTGTAAAATTCAAAGCCACAAAAGCCGAAATGGCAATAGTCAATAGGTTTCTTGTTTTCATTTTCAATACAGATTCAGATGTTCCAATAGAAAAGGCGGGATTGAAAACCCCCATTTTTTGCTAAAATAGTTTTTTTCAAGATATGATGCGAATACAGCGCGAAATATAATCATTGGCGGGCTTATGCCAGCCAAATGCCTGTTCCAATGCGCCCGAGGGTGTTGTTGTGCCTGTGCGAGAAGAACTCCTGCGGATTGCATTTTGTGCAGATGCCTGACACGGCAATTGCATCTTTGGAAATGCCCAAATCGAGCAGTTGCATCTGAATGGACAGTGACATATCAATATGCGGACGTTTCCATTCGGCCTTGCGCACTATGGTTTCGGGTTGATGACAGAATTGTTCGGCCACATCGTCGCCAACCTCGAAGCAGCAGGTTCCAATGCACGGCCCTATTGATGCCACCAAATCGGCGGGATTGGTACCGAAAACGTCGCTCATCTTCTTGACGGTCAGGCTTACAATGCCGTTTGCCGTGCCTCGCCAGCCGGAATGTATTGCGGCCACCGAATGTGTCTTGCAATCGTACAAGAGCACAGGCACGCAGTCGGCCGTCAGAACCATAATGCAGATGCCTTTCACATTTGTAATAAGGGCGTCGGTGCAAGGTATCCGGCTATCGATGTCGAGGTTGCCCAAGCCTGCATCTTTTTCGGTTACAACGGCAATGTTGAGGCTGTGTGTCTGCTCGCCAGTGACAAGCCTGTCAATGTCGAATCCTACTGACTGTGCCAGCCGTTGCCGGTTTTGCGCCCCTAATGGAGAACGCAGGTTAACGTCGGTCAGTTCGCCTTGACAACACGAGGTTACAAAATGGCGTATCTCGCCAAACCTGTCGAGATTGGCAAATGTGTAGTATGGAAAACTTGCAAGGTGCTTATTCATAATTGATAATTCAAAATTCAAAATTAATGGTTAAAAAGGCAAAACATTATCAAACAAACAATTAATGATAAAATTTATGATAATTCACGATAATTTGTGTAAAATATAATTGATGCAACGTTGTACAGACGGTGTGCACACCGTCTCTACCGTGATTCAACTTTCTACAAATCAACTCCCGATAGATATCGGGATTCAACTTTCAACTTTACCAATTACTCAACTTCTACCACCGTGAGCACGCTGTCTTTCACCTTGAAGCGCACGTCGAAGCCTGCAAACGGCATTCCGTACACTTTTTCGGCATCGGTCTGGTACGACGGGCGCGGGTCGTTCTCGAGCACCTGCACGAGTGCCTGCAACTGTTCGTCGTTGAAGACAATGGCCAGTTCTTTCGGAAAGCAGACCTTCACTTTCCTGAACTCCACATCGTCAACAAACCCCGACCGAGCGTCTGGCATGCTGTCGGCATAGGCAACGTAGGGTTTTATGTCGAAGATTGGTGTTCCGTCCATAAGGTCGGCACCGAGCACGTTGATGACGGGGCCTTGCGGTGTGTCGGTTTCAATGCTTTCAATCTTGACAGCCGAAAGGCCGAGCCTGTTCGGCCTGAACGGCGAGCGCGATGCAAACACCCCTACGAGAGAGTTTCCGCCAAGCCGTGGCGGGCGCACCATTGGTTGCCACTCGTCCTTGCTGTTGGCTGAAAAATGCCAGATGAGCCACAGGTGTGAGAATCCGTCCATTCCACGCAAGGCATCGGCATTGCGGTATTTGGGGCAGAAGACAATCCGTCCCTTCAGCAACGGCACCACACCGCTCTGTCGCGGAATGCCGAATTTGCTCGAAAAATCGGTATGAATGTGCGCTATGGGTTCTATCTCCATAAAAAACAAGTTAGTCGGACTGGCGAGTCTTGATTATCACCATATACATTGAAACGGCTATTGAGCCAAGCGAGAGCACTATGGTAAACAGCGGCGAAATGTCCAGACGGGCATCAAGCCTGATACCGCCCCAAGTGCCTAAAGCAATTATGCCAAGCATTTCGAAGGCAAGCCCCGAATACCTGGCATAATTGTTGAGATTTTTAAAACCGTTATTTTTCGGCTGTGGCATTGGCAGATGAATTGCCGTCCATTTTGCAATTGCCTGTGAACATTGCGCCTGGCTCAATGGCGAGTTTTGAAGTGGCTATGTCGCCGAGTATTGATGCCGTGTTTTTCAGCACAAGCAGTTCGGCAACGAAAATCTTTCCATCAAGTTTGCCTTCTATTTCAGAATTCTTGCAGTTGATTTGGCCTTTTATATCGCCTGAAGCGCCGATTACAATCTTTCCGGAAATCTGGATATTGCCTGTCACCTTGCCGTCGATGCGCATATCGCCGTTGCAGTCGATATCGCCCTTGATGGTTGTGCCTTTGCCAATAATGTTGATTTGATCACGAAGTGTTTCAATTTCTTTTCCCATAATTTTTATTAGTTTGGGAAACCCGATAAGGATTCCAATTAGTGTTTGGTACGTTTAGTATGTAGTACAACGCCAAAGTTAATTTATTAGTTTATATTGAAAACTATTTTAGAGCATTTTCTGTAAGGTCAATATATTTGCAAAAAATTAAATGATGAGAATAGATATCCTGACAGTCGTTCCCGAAATCCTTGACGGGCCGTTTAGCCAAAGCATAATAGGCCGTGCCCAGAAGAAGGGCATTGCCGAAATACACATTCACAATATCCGCGACTACTCGCAAGATAAGCACAAGAAGTGCGACGATATGCCTTTTGGCGGTGGGGCAGGCATGGTAATGATGCCTGAGGTAGTATATGATGCGTATTCTTCTATAAAAGAAGATACAAAAGTTATATATTTTGGCAAGAATGGACATTTTAGTTATTATTGGCAAGTTGGATCTCCGGTTGATGACTATGATTTGT
>CALCFP010000520.1 GCA_937900725.1 uncultured Bacteroidota bacterium
TATCCTGTCCGACCAGGGTTTCGAATGAATCCGGTCTGTATTTACGAGCTGAAACAATGTAGTCTGACATAACTCACAAATATACGCTTTATTTTATAACTTTGCGATATGAAGACTAACTGGAAATCACTTTTAACAATTGCCATCTGCCTGTGCCTGTTTTCCATTGAGGCAGGAGCCCAGGCAAAGATTCTGACGAAGAAACACCGCATCAGCGACGTCACCGCCAAGACCACAAAGGTTGTTCTCAGCGGAAACGAAATGTTCGATGTGAATTATATGACAGAAATATCCAGAAGATGGAGGATTTCCCCTTTCGAATTCTGTACAGCCGAGGAGTATGAATCTCTCAGGAAAAGTTCTGATTTCTATTTCCTTGTCCAGAATCCGCTTTTGTGCGACTGCGGCATTGGAACATAGTATCACGAATATGAATATTTTGAGAAACCTAGACATTCTCAGCCTTGAAAATGATAAAGAAATCAGTGAAAAAAAGAACAACTATTGTCGGTGGCAAATTTCGCCAAATCCTATTAAAAAGGCAAAGCCATTTTTTTTCAAAATGGCTTTGCCGCTATTGATTCAGGAATGTGCGTGCACTCATTTATTTCTTCTTTATGTCGCCGACTATGTGAAGTATTTGTTGCGAATTCTTAGGATCGTTGCAAATTACTGTTATGGTCTTGTTTTGGCGGTTCGACTTGCCGGCAGAGTTGAATGTTATGTCGATAGACGAAGTCTCGCCAGGTTTTATAATGTCAGTCTTCTTGTCCACAACAGTGCAGCCACAAGATGTCGACACTTTCCGGATGATAAGGTCTTGCTTGCCGTCGTTGCGGAAGGTGAACGAGTGAGTCACTTTGTCGCCTTCAGTTATGGCGCCAAAGTCAAATCTGTCATCTTCAAATATAAGTTTCGGGGCATTTGCCAGTTCCTTTTCTGACATTTTTGAGAAATCTTCCTCAATGGTGGCGCTTATCGACAGCAGATTCTTGTTTCCGTTGGTGTTGTCGTTGATTGCAACGGTCACTTTGTCCATTACAAAGCCCCAGTCGCTTCGTTTGGTGGCATCATACTTAACTACAATCTTTCCTTTTTGGTTTGGTTGCAGAGTTTCTGGTATGGCCTCTATTGTCAAGTGGTTTGGAACGTTTTTGAATGTCACTTTCAAAGGATTTTCGGTGAGGTTGGCAATGCTTGTGCTGTCAATTCTCACTTCAGTGTTTTTCACCTTCAGTAGCGATACGTGGTTTTGCTCAAGGTTCAGTTCGCCTATTGTGCGAGGGTGCAGGTCGGCAAGTGTCTTTTCCTTTTCAAGCACTTTGCCCGAGAACCTTATTGTTGTGTTTTCCGGCGTGCAGTTGGTGCTTACTGTTATTGACTTGTTAAACGGACCAGGTCGTCCCGCAGGATTGTATGTTGCAGATACAAAACCCTTTGCGTTTGGCATAACAGGCTCTTTTGTGTAGTCTGATGTGGTGCAGCCGCATGATGGCTTGACATTTGTAATCACCAAAGGTTCGCTTCCGGTGTTTGTGAATTCAAACTTGTGTGTGGCAGGACCATCCGCTTCCTTGATTTCGCCAAAATCGTATTTTGCTTCATCCCAACTAATTACCGGGCCTTTTGTCTGAGCGTTGCACATTGTAAATGAAACAAGGGCAGCACATAATGTTAAAAATTTCTTCATGATATATTATATATATGTATTATCAACGCAAATGTACTAATCTTATTGTTAGTTATGTGTTTTTTTTGCCAGTTGACTTGAAAAAATACATAAATCGTTTTTGACGTTGCGTGAATTGCTCTGGTTGTTTTGGAATGACTGACGTTTTGTCGCGGCATGAAAATCGATAACTTTATATGGTGTCTCTAAAGAGATTATTATAAATTTGCATTTTATTAACAGAATTAAAACTGAATGAAAATGAAAAAGACAATTGCCCTATTATTGATGGGTGCTTTATTCTACAATGCACAGGCACAACAAGCAGTTGGCCGTCCAGAAAGCCTACAACGTTTCAAGAACACCACCACAATGGTCGTTTTGGAAAAAAATCCAATGTTGGAATACAATTTCAAAATCAAGGAAACTGTTGAAAAACACTGGAATATCAACAATTACGAGATAATCACTTTCTCAACATCCGATTTCGAAAAGGCACGCAAGGACTCCACAAAGGCGTTCCTTGTAAAAAATACAGTTTACAACGAAAAAGACAAGACAAAGTCAAAGTTCGACTATTTGTGCGTCGAGTTGGGTGGCGACTATGAGTTCATCAGGCAAATGCCAGATATTGCTTCTGTTCCAATTTGCTACAATGGTGTCGACGAAGAGTCTTACGGTTACAAACTGGGCATTTTGTGCCAGTTCCTTCAGAACCACATCAAGTTGACTACCGAGAATCCTAAACTTAACAGCAAGAATATTCTCAAGTACTACAATTCGCAAATGGCCGATATTCACGACAAGACATTGTACCTCGTTGATTGTGAACTTAATCCAGACCTTAATACCGAGGCTAAGATTAAAGCCGTTTATCCATATAAGTTCAAGATTGTAACTCGTGAGGAGGCTGAGGCTGCTATCGACCGCAAGGATCCTGATGTTGTACTGCTTCACAAGGTTGGCCCGGAAGGAACCCGCAAAAAAGAGGTGAGATGCTACAAGGCAATCATTGGCGCTTCTGATGCACGTTTGTATTATTTTGCATATCACATGATTAGCGATAAGGCAAAAGAAGGTATGTTGGCAAAGGATTTTCAGAAACTTGCAAAGGCAAAGAAAAAATAGAATATAAAGTGCCTAATGACACATTTATTTCTTGTTATCTTTTCAAAAAAGTTCTACTTTTAGCCTTTGTTATTGAAAAACGAAAAATGAGTATTGCATTATGAGTGCCGATATAAATCTTATCAAGTCTGTCCTCTCATTGCATGATGAAATGGCCAGCAATGGTTTCTCCTTGGTATATGAAGGCGAATTCAGCCACGAGGTGATGAAGATGTTTACTTCAATGGCCGAACGTGACATGGACAAATCAAACGAAGACAAGTCAGTTAAGCGCAAAGTGTTCCACGTAATGGTTGAGTGCCTGCAGAATATGACAAAGCATTCCGACGATGTGGATAAAAACGACGGCGTGGGCAACGGCCTGTTCATAGTTGGCAAAAAGGACGGATATTGGAGTGTGATTACTGCCAATAAGATTATGAAAGAAAAAATTGACGGACTTAAAGCCTCTATCGACAACATCAACAGTCTGAACAAGGACGACCTTAACGCTTTGTACAAAAAGCAGATTCGTGAGGGCTCGCTGTCGGAAAAAGGCGGTGCTGGCCTGGGCTTGATTGACATCGCCCGTAAGACAGGCCGTCAGTTGGACTATCAGTTCTTGCCGTTGGAAGACAAGGCAAACTATTTCTTCCTTCTGAAAGTGAGAATCGATTCAAAACCTGACGAAGAATAATATCCTATATTGTATTTGAAAAGCGGTCCTATCGGGTCCGCTTTTTTTGTGCCTGCAAAATTCGGTTTGCGGTTTGGATTTTGACACTTCATACGGCAATGTTATAGTCATACCTTTATATGCATTGTCCAATTTATATGATGCATTGTAGGAAAAGACTCAACGTACAATGTTGTAGCCTTTTTTTCAGTGAAAAGGCAATGTTTGCTTGCTGATGAATTTTTTCCAAGAAATGTTTCGTAATTTTTGCAAAGTTTGCTAAATAGCAAGGTTTTTTATGTAAATTAATTATTGTTAAGCAAATAACCGTGGCCTTATCCGAAATCGTAATAATAATTGAGAGTATTCTGCTGTTGTTGGCGGTGGCTTTGGTTCTGTTTATGCGCATAAAAACGCCATTGTCAAGCGTGGTAAGGCAATTGGAAGTTGAAAACGACCGTTT
>CALCFP010000521.1 GCA_937900725.1 uncultured Bacteroidota bacterium
TTTTTTTTCGTCATAGATGAAAAACACTGAGTTTGTGAATTAAGAATAATGCCGGCACAAACAATGACAAAGACACTGACAAAACTGATGACATTCCTTTCGGCAACGCTCATTTGCTTACTGGCGAATGTTACCGGCTATTGCCAGTTCTACGATAGTGGGCAAGACCGTTACAGACGACTGTCGATCATCAAGACCGAACATTTCAATGTCATTTTCCCTGAAAGTGAAATGGCTATAGGTCAACTATATGCCAACAGCCTTGAACAAGCATTCCAACATGGCGGGCAAAGCCTGAAATGGACTCCCCGACGTATATCGGCAGTGCTATTCACTTCGTCGGCGACAGCAAACGGCGAAGTGGCGTGGGCTCCGCGCCGGATGAATCTTCTTACGACAGCGTCGCCCGACAACTATCAGCAAAACTGGAACGAACAGTTGGCACTACACGAATTCAGGCATGTGGTGCAGAGCGACAAGCTGAACCAAAGCACCACACATTTCTTCAACATACTCCTTGGCGAGCAATTCACCGGACTCGTTCTAGGCGCACACATTCCATATTGGTTTCTGGAAGGCGATGCCGTCGCTTACGAGACAGGCGCGTCAAAGTCAGGACGTGGACGGACTGGCGATTTCGAGAACCTGCTTTCGGCACAAGTGGCGCAAAAAGGAATCTACAGTTATCCGAAAGCCATGTTCGGCTCATACCGCGACTTTGTTCCTTCGAGATATCATCTTGGATATCAACTAATAAGTTACGGAAGGACAACTTACGGCCCCGAAATTTGGGACAACAGCATTAACCGCGTGGCCAAATATCCGATAGCGATAAGGCCTTTCGGACACGGAATAAAGACGACATCAGGTCTGAAAGAAGCCAAATTCTACAAAAAGGCTTTGGAAAATCTCGTTGACAACGAAAAAGATGCAGAACCCGACAATGCCACACTGATCACACGGGCAAATCCGTATGACTACACCAACTACTATGCTCCGCAAAGGCTAAACGGCAAGGTTGTGGCCTATAGGGAACAATATTCCGACATTCCCGCATTCGTAATGATAGACACCACCCGCAAAAGGCATAAAAGATTAGTACGGCCCGGACAGTTGAGTGTCAACCATTTTTCGGCAGAAGGGAACATGCTTGTATGGGACCAAATGCGATACGGAAGGTGGAACTATGCCAACCACAGCCAAATAATAACATACAACGTTGCGACAAAGAAAAAACGGACTTTGGCGAAACACGGACGCTACTACTGCTCAACTCTGTCGCACGATGCGGAATTGATTGCATCAGCAAACTACACCGATTCGGCACACTGGTCGATTACGATTCACGACACCGACGGCAAACTGCTGAAGCAGTTGCCTACTGGCGACACCGTACCTGTAAGGCTCGCCTGGTCCGACGACAACAAAACGCTATTCCTTATCGGAAACATTGACAATTACAAGTTAATAATGGACATCAACTTGATTGATAATAAGATGTCGATTATCAAGGACAGCATCAACGACAATATTTCTGACCTAAAAGTAAATAACGGAAACATATATTTCACAGGTACTTACAACGGCTATAACGCCTGGTTTAGACTTGACGCTGAAAATGATTCGGCGGATGTGGTTGCGACAAGCAAATTCGGTGTCGGAGCCGGAAGCATGTCAGGCGACAGCATCCTTTTCACATACTACACCGCCGACGGATATCAGATAGCCGCAAGCCAAAT
>CALCFP010000522.1 GCA_937900725.1 uncultured Bacteroidota bacterium
GGCTGCTTCGTCAAGCTCTTCGAGATTGATGTTTGGCGCAATGAATCCGTTATTCATCATCAACGTTGAATATATAACCTCGCTTGCGCCTGCCATCCACATTTCGTGGCCTGTCATCGACTTGGTTGAAGTGATGTAAGGCGAACATCCGCCAAAGACTTCCTTCAGCGCCTTTGCCTCGTTGCAGTCGCCTGCGGGCGTCGATGTGGCGTGCGCATTGATGTACTGAATGTCGGAAGCTGATAGTCCGGCGTTTTCCAATGCGCGCATCAGCGAGCGTTTCGGGCCGTCGACATTTGGAACCGAAAGGTGGTCGCCGTTCGACGAGAAGCCGTAGCCAATAACTTCGGCAATGATAGGCGCACCGCGCTTGACTGCCGACTCGTAGTCTTCAAGTACAAGGCTTGCTGCGCCACCGCTTGGGACAAGTCCGTCGCGATTGCGGTCGAAAGGCTTTGATGCCTTGGACGGTTCGTCAACCTTGGTCGAGAATGCGCTCAATCCGTCGAAACTGCATACTCCGTATGGGTTGACTTCCTGTGCGCCACCGCACAATATGCAGTCTTGCAAGCCTTGCTTTATTAGCAGGTAGCCTATGCCTATTGCGTGCGAACTGCTTGCACAGGCGCTTGATATTGTGAAGTTTATGCCTTTGAGTTTGAATATCACGGATAGATTCATCGACACGGTGGAGTTGAGCGACTGAAACACCGACTCGGCACCAACCAAGACAGTGCTGTGCTTTTCGCGGATAGTGTCGATTGCCGTTATGATAGGCTTGGCGCAACTGTCGTTGCCAAACAGAATCCCCACCTCGTTATTGGCAAGAAAATTATCGTCAATCCTTGCGTTTCTGAAAGCCTCAAGTGTTGAAACATAGGCATATTCACCTTGTTCGGCCAACCCGCGGCGACGTTTACGGTCGAGCAGGCTTTTCATGTCGGGGCGTTCAAGAATGCCAGTCAAAGGCGAGAGAAAACCGAGTTCTGTCCTGTCAGAATCGATGCCTATACCCGACTTGCCGTTATATAGAGAGTCCTTTACTTCGTCAAGGTTCTTGCCTATGCAAGAGTAAATTCCCATGCCAGTTATCACTACTCTGCGTTCAGTTTGCATAAGGACTGATTGTCTATTTTATTTATAATAAATACTTTAAGCAATATCAGCAATGCCGTTGCCTTGTCTTTTATACAAACTGCGAATATAACGTTTTAATTTTAAGGTGAAAACTAATATTTGTGGGGAGATGCCAATTGGCTCTTGTTGCAAGAAAATCCCTTCAGTTGCTTTCAGTCGTTAGTTTTTCTCTTCCAAAGCCACTTGTTGGTCTCTTTGGCGATAACTCCCGAGAGCAGGATGAGCGACACAAGGTTTGGAATCGCCATAAGGGCGTTCATGCAGTCGGCAATGTCCCATACAACCGTCAGGTTTGCCACTGCGCCAACCAGTATGCCGGCTATCCATAGCACTTTGAACCATTTCACCAGACGGCGTCCGCGGCTCAGATACTCGACGGCCTTCTCGCCATAATAATACCAGCCCAGAATGGTGGAAAGTGAGAATGTAACTATGCCAAAGGTTAGGATGAACGGCCCCACAACGGGCAGTTTGCCGAATGCTTCCTTGGTAAGTACAGCCCCGTGTACATAGTCGATGTCGGGGTAGGCGACAATGCTGCTTACAAGCACTAAGCCGGTCAAGGCGCAAATGACAACCGTGTCCCAGAATGTTGCCGATGATGACACAAGCGCCTGTTGTACAGGATTCTTAGTACGGGCCGCTGCCGCGATAATCGGTGCCGAACCCATGCCCGACTCGTTGGAGAAGAGTCCGCGGGCTATGCCGTAGCGTGCCACCATAATCACCGATGAGCCAACGAAACCGCCACCGGCAGCCGTAGCCGCCACCTGCACCGCACCAGGTCTTACCGAAGGCAAGCAATGCCAATATCAGCAGGCATCCGATAATGTAGAACCCGGCCATTATAGGCACGAACCAGTTGCAAACTTTGGCTATGCCTTTAACGCCGAATATCAGCACAAGCGCTATGAGTGATGCACAGATTATGCCTGTTGCCAAAGGATTTATACCGCAAGCCTCTGAAAGGATTGTACTCACTGCGTTTGACTGCACAGTGTTGCCTATTCCGAACGATGCAAAAGCCGTGAACACGCAGAAAAGCGTTGCAAGCCATTTAAGGCCCAACCCGCGGTCGAGGGCGAACATCGGGCCGCCTATCATCTGCCCGCCACGTGCCTTCACTCGGTATTTTATTGCCAGAAGGCCTTCGGAATATTTTGTGGCGATGCCGAATATTCCAGTCAGCCAGCACCACAGCACAGCACCCGGGCCACCCAGCGACACGGCTGTGGCGACACCTATGATGTTTCCTGTGCCTACCGTTGCGGCCAGCGATGTGGCAAGCGAAGCAAACTGACTGACGTCGCCTTTCGACTTTCCGCCGTCGCTTTTGACCGACAACTTTATAGCCGTAAAAATCTTGCGTTGCGGAAACTTAAGTCTGACAGTCAGGAAGATGTGCGTACCCAGCAGCAAGATGATCATAGGCCATCCCCACAGGAACGACGACAATGACCCGATAAGTTCCGAAAAGCTGTTCATCAGTCGCAGTTAAATAGGTTAGAAAACAAAAAAGGACTCCGTTTGCCGGAATCCTTCTTTGTAGGTGGTGCCAACGGGAATCGAACCAGTGACACAAGGATTTTCAGTCCTTTGCTCTACCAACTGAGCTATGGCACCCTCATTGCTTAAGAGCGTTGCAAAAGTAGATAAAAATGCATAACGACCAAACGTTTTGGACAAAAAATATTATTCAACTGTACATCAGTGCATTGTACGTGCAACATCTGCTTATTGGCCTGCTATTACATCCATCAATTGGCTTTTACAAAGCTGATTGATGGCAAAAATGAGCATTTCTGACATGGGTTGGTGTTTGAATTGTCGCCAAATGTGCCATTGCATTTAAAAAACGTATCTTTGTGGCGGTTTGAAAAAAGAAGACGTGAAATGGAAATAACACCGGCACAGGTGTTCGGGGTGCTGCGAACCGTGGTTCATCCCGAACTGAAAAAGGACATCATTCAACTTGGAATGGTGCAAAATCTTGAAATTGACGGCAGCAATGTGAGCTTTGCCTTGTTGGTCGGGAAAAAGGAAAGCACCAACATCGCCTTGCTAAAACAAAACTGCGTTGATGCGCTTGAAAAGTCATTGCCAGGAATTAGCGTTCGTGGCAATATCAAGGTTCAGGCCAAGGCTGAAACCGAGGAGGAAGAGAAGAACGGCCTCCGCAACGTGAAAAACATAATTGCCGTAGCCTCAGGCAAAGGCGGTGTCGGAAAATCGACAGTCGCCGTAAATCTGGCAGTGGCACTGGCACAGAAAGGCGCAAAAGTAGGCCTTGTCGATGCCGACATCTACGGACCTTCTATTCCGCTCATGTTCGACCTGCCCGATGCCCGCCCGATGTCAAATGACGAACAGATGATAGTGCCTGTCGAAAAATATGGCGTCAAGCTGCTGTCGATAGGATTCTTCGTGAACGCAAAGGATGCGCTTGTATGGCGCGGACCAATGGCAAGCAGCGCACTCAAGCAGATGATAATGGAAGGTGCCTGGGGCGAGCTCGACTATCTGCTCATCGACATGCCTCCAGGTACCGGCGACATCCATCTGGCCCTAATACAGATGCTTGCCATTACTGGCGCAATCATTGTAAGCACGCCACAGGAAGTGGCCCTTGCCGATGCCCTGAAGGGAATGAACATGTTCCGCAACGAGAAGATAAACGTGCCTGTGCTCGGATTGGTCGAGAATATGGCTTGGTTCACGCCCGCCGAATTGCCAAACAACAAATACTACATTTTCGGCAATGGAGGATGCAAGAAGCTGGCCGAGACGGAAAACGTCAGACTGCTCGGGCAGATACCCCTGGTTCAGAGCGTACGTGAAGGTGGCGACAACGGAATGCCTGCCGCTATGGACAGCAACACCATAACCGGCAGTTACTTCCATGCCTTGGCCGACAACGTTATTGAAGCCATCGACTACCGCAACCGGAATTTGGACGCAAGTCACAAGGTTGAAGTTAAGAAATAGCGTGCACTAGCACGTGAATGTCATAATCTCCCCCAATGGCAGCATTGGGGGATTTTTTATTGCACAAAGACAGCAAAATTCCACGTTATGGTTGCTAATCTGATTCATGATTGAATTTTCATGGGCGGTTTCAAATGATTGTTAATCAAATTTCATTAATTTAGTTCTTTCTAAATGGCATTGCCATAAGTCTCTTTGTCGTGATTCAGTAATCTTTTTTGATTGTATGCTTTGGCGCAATGGAATCAGCAAGATGGTATAAGCGCACAAAGGGTTGAAGTTGACATTCTTTTTTTAATACATAGTAATAACCAAACAACTTTTTCAGACTATGAAAAGACATTTCCTACAACTGGCTGGCGCATTACTGACGGCTGGCGTCGCCATTTCGTGCTCAAACAAGCAACAAACATTTACAATCGATGGTACAGTATCTGAAGATATTACCGATACGGCCTATTACGTGTACATTTCCGACGCAAGCCTGAATTTCTCGCAAGTCCCGGTTGACACTATCATTGTCAAGGACAAGAAATTCTCATACACCTCAAACATAGGCGAGCCACGTTTGATAAACCTTCAAGCTGTCTTCAAGGACGGCACGGTGTGCAATGCGGTTGTCGATATCTTCCTTATGCCAGGCGAAACAGCGCAACTGAAGGTTTGCAATGGATTTTACGAGCTTACAGGTTCAAAATTCTACAAGGAATGGAACGATTTTGAAACCTTCTATAAGAATATAAGAAAAGAACTTAGTACAATGGTAGCAGAAATTAATACTCTTGATAGGTCAGATACCGCCTTGTTCAATCAAAAGGTTAAAGAGTATAACGAAAAAAGCGACTCTATCACAGGGTATGTTAAGGAGCACAACAGTGAGGAAGGAGTAGTGGTTCTTGCGTGTGCATTTATGGGTGCGCCTACAAGCCTGTTGCTCGACAGCACTAATCTGGAACTTAGAAACGGACGCTTGAAAACATTCCTCGATACACTTTGCGTAAGGGAACAGCGCGCCATTGAAGCACAGAAGAAAATTGAGGAAAAATATGCTGCGGCAATGGCTGAAACAGCCGAAGGAATGATGTTCAAGGATTTTGAGGCTGAATATGACGGCAAGGTTCAGAAATTGTCGGACTTTGTTGGCAAGGGCAAATATGTGCTGGTCGATTTCTGGGCAAGTTGGTGTGGACCTTGCCGTCAGGAAATCCCAAATCTGATTAAGGTATGGGAGAAATACAGTGGCAAAAACTTCGAAGTGTTGGGTGTGGCATCGTGGGACGAACCTGGTGACACCAAGAAAGCCATTGACGAGTTGGGCATCAAGTATCCGCAAATTATGAATGCGCAAAACGCTGGTACCGACGTGTACGGCATTGGCGGCATTCCGCAAATCATTCTTTTCGGTCCAGACGGAACAATCCTACACCGTGATTTGCGTGGCAACGCAGTTGAGGAAGCTGTTGCTAAATATTTGAAATAGCTGTAAATGAATATTCATTAAAAAGGCTGTCCCAATGGACAGCCTTTTTTTGTGGTTGAAGTTTGTTGTGCTATTCAACCTATAGAGTAACTCTATTTGCAACGAATTTTCAAAGGGTTTTTATTAAAGGGAAGTTCTATAAATTGCTTTGTAGTGATTTTGAAGATTCTGTAGAGACGTTGTGGTGATTGTAGAGACGCAAAATTTTGCCTCTCCACAACACCGCGTCTCTAACTGTTCAGCAAGAAGGCGCAAAAAATCAAAAGCACACAAAAGATTGAAGAATAACCCATATTAAAAAAGATATAATAGGGGAATTTATTGAAGTTCCATAAAATCAAAAGAGGGTACGGCAATATGTCGCACCCTCTTTTTAACTCATTGTATGATTTTTAATGTATTGCTTATTCTACAACCTTTACTATCCATTGTACAGATAACGTAGTGTTTGGACTTGTTGCAGTTATTGTACATTCTCCAGCACTTACGCCTGTCAGCTCTCCATCATTATTTATGGTTGCCACTGTTTCATCGCTCGATGTCCATTTGATGCTTGCTTTTGTCGCATCTTTAGAAGTTATTTTTACTTCAAGAGGAAAACTTTCGTCGACTAAAATGGTCAAATGATCCGTTGAAGCAGATCCTGAACCAATCAACTCCATTGGCTTAACAGTCAGTTTGCATTCTGCTGAAAAAACACTGTCTTCAGTTATGGCGGTTATCTTGCATTCGCCAACACCTACTGTTACCACATTGCCATCATCACCTATTTTGGCAACTTCCACATTTGAAGATTTATATTTACACTTCTTGAATGATGCGCTATCAGGCAGATAGATAGTATTGAGTTCTATGGTGTCACCAAAGCTTACTGTTGTATCTTTAAGTTCAATGCCTGTTACTTTAATCTCTCTTACAGAAATATTATAACTTGCAACAAGACCGTTATCGGCAGTTACTGTAATAATAGCTTCGCCTTCGTTCTTGGCTGTTACTTTGCAGTAATTATCTGTTACTGGTCCGCCTGGCTTTATTGAAACAACATTTGTATTTGATGATGTCCATGTGTACAACAGTGATTCTGAATCTTTTGGAATCCGCCTAACTGAGATTTCCATTCCATCCCAGACATTCATGTTAACTGTGGTTCCGTTGAGTACTTTCTTTCCCTTTACAATTTCGATGCTTGAAGCTTCCTCATCTTTGTCGCATGCTGCAAATAGTGTCAAAACTGCAACAGCAATCAATAATAATCTTTTCATAATAAATTTGATATAAGTTGTTAATTTAATAAGGCGCATATTGCTGCTGACAATATTTGCCGAAATTTTTACCACGTCAAATTTATTAAACCTATTGTAGGATAGTCTGTTATGTTGTATAATGATACTATTGTATAGGTGTATTATTTATATATGGACAGTATAATATTATTATACTGATTTTTTTTCGTGTAGAAATGTCGTGTAATATGCAAAAAAGTCGCAATCAAGAAGCTGTGATATTTTTAGCAGCAGGTTGGTGTCAATCCATTGACGTTGGAACAGCTTGTAGCAGTTGTCGCGCGTACAGTTGAGTTGTGTTGCGAACCACGATACTTTTCGGCCTTGGCGGTCGAGTTCGGCTTTGATGATTTGTCCTATGTGCGGTTCGTTGTCCATTGGTGTGGCTGTTTTGATGGGCAACAAAAAAGGTGTGAATCTTTTCGTTGCCGCTTGTTAGGACTGAAGGCTCTGGAATGCCGCGCACACTAAAAAGCACGAAACAATCCACACCAAAAGGTGTGATCATCTCGTCTTTATTCTTTTGCGCTTTAAATTTTCCAGATTTTCAGTCAAAGAATATTAAAGTATGGTTCTA
>CALCFP010000523.1 GCA_937900725.1 uncultured Bacteroidota bacterium
ATATATTGAACTGTGCTTCATGCTCGCCTTGGCCAAGACTACCATACACAAGGTGTCGGTCAATGTCTTTTCAAGTTTCGGCAGTGTGCCCGACTATCTCCGTGTACGTCTTGACTTCGACAATGGAGCAGTAGGCAATGTGCGCGTTTGCCGTTACGGACAGGCTCCCGAACATAACATCAAAGTGTTGGGCTACAACAGCATTGTAGAAGTTGACGTCTTGCACCGGCTGATGACCGTTACCGGCAGTGACAATCCTGACGAGTCTGCAAGGCAGATTCTCATGCCGTCGGAGAAAACAGTTGAATATATGCAGATAAACTCCTTCTTGACATGCATCATGGGTGGCGCCGCTTTGTCCAACAGCATCGAGAATGAGATAAGCACACATCTTGTGTTTTCGCGCATTAGAGAGAAAGTGCGTGTCAATTTCAATGTCTTTTAGGCACTTGCAGTTTTTACCAATTTTCCTATTTGCTTTTTTTCTGCTTTCTTACAGATTGTCCTAGGCATCATAAGTGTCGCCTATGCCACCATTATGCCGCTTATGTGGCTAATTGCCTGTTAGTTGATTGTTATTGTAAAGCATGTGGCGTCCTAAATAAGCGTTACAGATTTTTATTACAAAAATAGCAAACAATCACAACTGATTTAAATCAGTTGTGATTGTTTTTTTTATACGTTTTTATAATCACATCCCTTTGTGTGTGCATCCATTCTGGAGTATGATATGCACAGGAACAATGAGGACGTTGGTTGTTATAGATAAATATGCAGTCACTAACCACTTTTTTCATCAAGTCCATAGGCATGTTCATTTCTTCCAACAAAAATTCTTGTTTTAGGATTCCGTTCACCCTTTCCGCCACAGCATTTGCATATGGATCATAAGACTCTGTCATGCTTGGCGTTATGCCATAACGTTTTAGGCGTTTTTGATATGCATCGGAACAATATTGTATGCCTCTATCCGAATGGTGTATCAGCGGTTCCGATTTGTATTTTCTGTTTGACTGCGCCATTTTTAGGGCCTGCAGCGTGCTTTCGGCACTCAAATTGTCGGAAAGGTTGTAGCCGACGATTTTCTTTGAGTATGCATCAGTGATCGAAGACAAGTACATGTTACTAGTTCTGTTTCCTATGTATGTTATGTCGGACACCCATACCTGTTCGGGACGGGTTATGGGCATGTTGGCAATCAGGTTCTTGTGTTTATGGAATCTGTGGTGTGAGTTGGTTGTGACGTGGTGGCTTCGGATTGGTGCTATTAGCATGTGGTTGGCCTTCAATATGGAAAACAGTCGGTCTCTTCCGACACCCAACGTGGCGAGTTCTTCCGACAGCATTGAGTGAAGCTTGCGAGTGCCTATGCGTGGCATTGTCATCCGTATGTCAGAAACAAGCTGTACAGCCGCTTCCGCCTTTGTCCTGTAGCGCACTTCACTCTTTATCTGGCGGTAGTATTTCTGTCTGCTTACCCCGAACAGTGTGCAGATTCTGCTTATTGGCATCTCTTTCATTCCCTTATATTTTTTGACTGTTCGGGGGAACATTTTTTTCTTATGTCCACTCCATATTCTTCTTCGGCGATGTCTATCATCAAATCGAAGAATTCCGCTTTCATGTCCTTGACTTCCAACTCTTTCTCTAGCCGGGCGTTTTTGCGTTCCAATACCTTGATCTTCTCACGCAGTTCCAGTAGTTCTTGTTCTCTTGTCTTTGCCATTGGCGTAAATGTTTTGTTTTGCCAGTCAAATGTACCATATTTTTCCAACCAGACCTTTACTGTATGGCTACCTTGGATCCCGTACTTCCTTGCTAGTTCGCTTAGGCTCATTCCGCCTTGTTCGTACTCTCTCACAACTGACAATTTAAAGGATTGTGTGTAGTCCTTTTGCGTACGTTTAACGTACTCTGTTTCTTTTGATTTCATTTTTTCGTTACTTTTTTTGTAACGCTATTTCAGGACTAGACAATTTTATAATGACGATTTTGGTAGCCATTAACGAAAAATCTTTCTTCCTTTGCAATATCAAAGCTGGCGCATACGTTATTATGACGGCTAGTGAGTGTGATATGGCCGAATACGCATTGTTTGGCGACTAACAATACTAATATGAAAGAGAAACAGCCTCGTTTGCAGGTGGCGAAATATTTGATTCTCGACTATTTGTCGGCATTGGTGGCGTGGCTTCTTCTGTTTGTTTATCGCAAGAAGATAGTCATTGCCGGAATTACAAATATTGAAATTATCACGGCAGGAGAGAACACAATGATTCTTGGAATGATTCTCATTCCTCTATTTTGGCTTTTGCTCTACTATATTGCTGGAGAATATCACAAAATATATCACAAGTCTAGGCTGAAGGAATTTGGTCAAACCATGTTTTTGAGCGTTTTGGGGGTGTTGCTAATATTCTTCGTCTTCATGCTCGATGACGACATCATAACATATCGCAATTATTACAAGTCGTTCCTTTACCTGTTATGTTGCCATTTTGGTCTCACTTACACTTGCCGCCTTTCCCTTACTAGTTCTACCGCTCGCAAGATTCAAAATCGTGAGATCGGATTTTCCACACTTATTATTGGCAGTGGTGAACAGGCTCTTAAACTGTATCGCGATATTACGGGCAAGCCGAAATCGGCGGGCGACCATTTTGTCGGATACGTAACAGTTGATGAAAGTCACGAATCACTTTTGACTCCGTATCTGCCATGCTTCGGCAGTTTCGACAATCTTATGGACATAATAAATTCTCAAAATATTGAGGGTGTGATTATCGCCATCGAGCCATACGAAAAGGACAAGATACAGGAGATAGTCATCAAGGTGAAATCCACAGATGCCACCATCCGTACGGTCCCCGATATGCTTGCCATTATTTCTGGCAACGTCCGTATGTCGTCAATCTTTGGCGTGCCTCTTGTGGAATTGTCGCATGATACAATGCCAGCCTGGCAGGCCAATGTCAAGCGCATTATGGATGTCGTGGTGTCGTCTGTCGCAATCATCATGCTTGTGCCTGTCTATCTGATTATCGCTTTCTGTGTAAAAACATCATCAAGAGGTCCGATATTCTATTGTCAGGAACGCATAGGCCGGTACGGAAAGCCCTTCAAGATAATCAAGTTCCGTACAATGTGTGTTGATGCCGAAAAATATGGTCCAGCACTTTCTAGCGATGGTGACCCGCGTATCACGACTATTGGACGATTTATGCGTAAGGTCCGTTTTGATGAGTTGCCACAATTCTTCAACGTGCTTCGAGGCGATATGTCATTGGTAGGGCCTCGTCCTGAACGGGCATTCTATATTGAACAGATTGTCCGGAAAGCGCCACATTACTACTCTGTTTTCAAGGTTCGTCCGGGAATCACATCGTGGGGGCAGGTAAAGTACGGCTATGCCGAAAATGTAGATGAAATGGTCGATCGGCTCAAGTATGACATTATCTATCTTGAGAACATGTCACTATATCTCGATTTTAAAATCTTGATTTATACTATCAAAACCGTTCTTGAGGGAAGCGGTAAGTGAAAATATATTCAGGCTTTTGCTCTTTTTTGCGGCGTATATAATTAATTGTTATGGAAAATACAGCCAAGTCAATGCCCGGATGGAGATGGACTTTGTTGCTTTTGGGCGGTTTCGCATTCTTCTTTGTTTTGTATGGTAGTGCAGGCTACTCGACATTGCTGTTTGATAGCGAGTGGGCGGATGCATCCCTTATGCTTGTGGTTTCGGCCATGTTCATAGTTGTTTATGTGTTGCTTGTCAAGTTTTTCGAAAGACGGGAAGTCGGCGAGTTCGCCATGTCGGCAATGCCTAAACATATAGTCGACGGAATTTTGTGGGGTGCCGCCTATTTCACTGTAGTAACAGCGGTGCTTGCTTTGTTGAAAATGTATAGGATTGATTCTGTACAATTTCAATTTGGCCCGTTGTTCCGTATATTGTTGACGTCATCGTACGTAGCTGTCGGTGAAGAGATAATATTCCGTGGTGTGCTGTTCCGCCTTATAGGTCAACGTTGGAATTGGGTTACGGCTTATGTGGTCTCGGCTTTGTTTTTCGGGTTCGCACATTATTGGCAGGGAACGCTATGGTCGTCAGTGGCAATTGCCATTGAAGCCGGGGTGCTGCTGAGTGCAACATATAGGTACAGCGGTAACCTCTGGATGCCGATAGGACTTCATTGGGCATGGAATTATTTTGAAGGTGTTGTATATGGATTCCCGGTATCCGGAACCGAATCTTCATTTGTCCCAATTATTAAACCTGTAGTCTCAGGCCCGGAAATAATGACAGGCGGAAGTTTTGGCCCTGAAGCATCAGTAGTTGCTGTATTATTGGGCATTTTGCTGTCAGTTTTTTTTGTCGTAAAGTCAAAAAAACTATAGTGTGAAATGATAGAAAAATCCGGACTAAGTCCGGATTTTTCAGAAACTTATTTTACAATGAGCCTGTCTTCATTCATTCGGCTCATGTATTGCTGAATGATAGCCTTTAGTTCCGTTTCCATTTTCTCTTGGCAGTCAACTTTCCCGATTAGGTTCTCGGTGAGAAGAATGTCGTCGAGGGCATATATCGCTTTCGTTGAGGAGCCGTCGAACTGAATGAAATAGCCGTATTTCACCATTTGGTAGATGCCGTTGTAGTAACTGACGGCGAAAGTCTCGTCTTCCGGTGTTGTCAGCAGGTCTATGCCGAACGCGACGTAAGGTTTGTCGTGGCCGAGGTAACTCAATACTGTCGGCATGACGTCAATTTGTTGGGCAATGGCGTTCTTGCGACCAATCATTGTTGAGTCACCGGGGGCGTAAAATATCACCGGTCCGCTAAAAATGCCCAAATCCGTTTGATATTCACCATGGTCGCTCAAGTTCGTGTGGTCACTGCATATGACAAACAGCGTATTGTTGAACCACGGCTGGTTCTTTGCGCTTTCAAAGAAAAGTCGTAGCGCATTGTCAGCATATCTAATCCCCTTATGAATTGGAATGCCTTCTTCTGGATATACATGCCTATACTTGTCAGGAATATTGAATGGGTGGTGACTTGATGCGGTGAACACGGCAGTCATAAACGGTTCCTGCATCTTGGACATCTCTTTGCAATAGTATTGAAGAAAAGGTTCGTCCCATATGGCCCAAAAACCGTCGAACTCACTTTCACCTCCAAACTCTGGAGCATCGTTGAATTCGGTTCTTCCGTAATATTTCTCAAAACCAGTAGCATGGGCAAATGCCTCAAAACCCATGCTTCCGTTTTTTGCGCCGTGGAAAAATGCAGTCTGGTATCCGTCTTTCTTGAGTTCAGCGGCAATGCCGTCCAAACAGTTCAGTGCGGCCGGCGTGAGGAAGAACGGTTCAATAAAATAAGGTATGCCGCTCAATACGCTTGGCATTCCGTCAATGCTCTTGCGCCCATTTGTAAAACTATGCTCAAACCAAAGACTGTGGTCCATGAGGCTGTCAATGAAAGGTGTATAGCCTTTGTAATTTCCATCTTCCAAATTGGGATTATATTTGCCAATGAACTCACGAGCAAAACTTTCCACAATGAACACTACGACATTTTTCCCTTTCCCCTTGCCGCAAATGGAGTCGGTAGGTTGGTGAACCGGAGTGTAGATGGCTTCTAGTTCTTCTGACTCATAATACTTCGGGTCCACAAATGTCTTTTTGCCCCATGTCCGCAGAAGAGAGAAAGGCGTATTTAGAATGAGCGGCGCTTCAACCGGGCTGGTGATGTATTGATTCGCATTGCTGATAGTTATCGGGCGTGTGCTACGGTCTATGCCGCCGCGAATTCCGGCAACACACAGCAAAATCATCATGGTAAGGGAAATCGCCCTTGACAAATAATATTTCAGCAAGTCGGCAAGTTTGCAGTCAGGGCGTGTGGATAGAGGGTCTCTATATGCAAAAATAAACATGGCAATAAATGCCAGTCCTGCAATAATCAGGTACCATGAGTGAAACGCCTCTGTCGCAAATATGGTACCTAGATTGTCCTCGTTGCTGAATTCACTGAAAACCGTTCCTGTCGTGCGGCGTCCGGTGTACTTGAAATAAACCACGTCGCACAGATTCGCAATAATTCCCAACGAGTTAAATGTCACATATGTCCATTTTAAAACCTTGCCGTAAGCCATGTTGCCTTCCTTGATGTGGATAGGAAACATGGCCATTACTATGAATATGACATTCATGTAAATGATGCCGGCGGTGTCGAACACCAGTGAGCCTTTCAAAAGCGAGAGAAAATTGTCAGTGAATATCTTGCCTTCGTAGAAACTGTAGTTCGCAGCCAAGAATACAATCCTGCAAATAAAATAAGCAAGGTAAACAAAAAAAATGTCTAACGCGATGTTTTTGAGTGAGTTTAGAATAGATCCGTTGCTCTTTTTCATATGTGTCATGTAAATAAACAATAATAATTGCGCTACCGCAAATGCTTAAATGTTCACAACGTGAAGTGCCGGTTGGCCATATGACCTAAAGTGAGTCTGACGAACAATGAAATGCATTCTGCTATTCGGTTGTGCGCAATTTGTAAACCTTGACTTCGCGTTTGTTTTGCTTGTCGATGGTTATGTAGTATTTCTTGTCGGCAGTATAGAGCATCTTAACATTCTTCTTCATCTCAATGTGCGGGCAGCCACGAGGCGTAATGTCGCAAGGAATGATATCCTGTGTCTTTTCTGCAATGTCCAGTCTGTGATATTTCGATGAACCCCGTGACGTCTTTACGTAAAATTGCTGTGTCGTAGTGTCAGAATATGCAGTGGCAAAATCAACCCAGTCTGTCAGGCGAAACATTGCAGATTGTTTCCAGTCCTCAATGGCGTATGCAACAATGAACGTTGGCTTGTCACCATAATTTACAATGAGATATTTGCCGTCGGAAGTCAGAAACAATTCGTTGGCAAACACCTTGCGTTGCATGTCTGGTTTAAGTGTTGTGAATGATTGGTAATCGCCGACTTGTGCCGATGTGTCAAAATTAGACAAGGCAACAAGGATGGTTGCCAACAAGCATATCTTTGCAAATTTCATCTTAAAGCGTGTTTTTCGAGAACGCGGCAAATTTAAAAATTAAGGAGGTTTATGCAAATTGATTTTGAAATAAATTTGAATATTGGATTGGCCAGCCACGTCGTTTATACTAATTGTTTGGCTTTTATGGCAACATATTTGTCGCTATTTCATACGCTAAACACTAAACTGCGAATATGCTGCCATTATTTCTAAACATATTTCCTATATTCGCAAGTCAAATCGGATTATGCCCGATTATATTGCTTGATATTCTTAACTATTTAAAAATTAATACAATGGTTCAAATTAGCGATTTCAATTTCAAAGGCAAAAAAGCCATCGTTCGCGTTGACTTCAACGTGCCTCTGAACGAGAACGGCCAGATTACCGACCATACCCGCATTCGCGGTGCTCTTCCTACACTTAACAAGATATTGGCCGATGGTGGCTCTCTTATCATCATGTCACACATGGGTAAGCCAAAAGGCAAAGTTGCTGCCAAATATTCTTTGGGCCAGATTGTAGACGCAGTTTCTGCTGCTCTTGGTACTCCTGTTAAATTCGCTCCTGATTGCGCAAAGGCTGCCGACGCCGCTGCTGCTCTTAAGCCAGGTGAGGTCCTTTTGCTTGAAAACCTTCGCTTCTACGCAGAAGAGGAAGGCAAGCCAGTTGGCATTGAAAAGGAAGATCCTAACTACGATGCAGCCAAGAAGGAAATGAAGGCTAAGCAAAAGGAATTCGCCAAGACTTTGGCCTCTTACGCTGACGTATATGTAATGGATGCATTCGGTACTGCTCACCGTTCTCACGCTTCTACCGCAGTTATCGCCGACTATTTCGATGCCGACAGCAAGATGCTTGGTCTGTTGATGGAAAAGGAAGTTAAGGCAGTTGACAATGTCCTTAACAATATCAAGCGTCCATTCGTTGCCATCATGGGTGGATCTAAGGTGTCTACAAAGATTGGCATCATAGAAAACCTGATGACTAAGGTTGACAAACTGGTCCTTTGCGGTGGTATGACATACACTTTTGCCAAGGCAAATGGTGGCAAGGTTGGTTCTTCAATTTGCGAGGAAGACAAACTTGATCTGGCTCTCAACATTCAGGAATTGGCAAAGAAGAACAATGTCGAACTGATTCTTGGTACTGATTCAGTCGTTACCAACGCTTTCGATTTCGACACAATGTCATTGAAGACCGGCGCTGAAGTTAAGGTTTGCCCATCAGGCGCTATTTGCGACGGTTTCGAAGGCTTGGATGCCGGACCAGAGTCTCAGAAAAAATTCGCTGACGCAATCAAGGGTGCAAAGACTATTCTTTGGAACGGTCCTGCCGGCGTATTTGAATGCGACGATTTCACTGCAGGTTCAAAGGCTATTGCAAATGCAATTGCCGCTGCCACAAAGGAAGGCGCTTTCTCTCTAATCGGTGGTGGTGATTCTGTTGCTTGCATCAACAAGTTCGGCTTGGCTGATCAGGTATCCTACATCTCAACTGGTGGCGGTGCTTTGCTTGAGGCTATCGAAGGCAAGGTCCTTCCAGGTGTAAAGGCTATCCGTGGATAATAGTCATTTATTCATATTTAAAAAGCCACCCTGTTTAGGGTGGCTTTTTTGTTCACTCACGATAATGCTGAACGAGAAGTGGTTTTAATGGTGAATTGTTCATTGCCAATAGTATTATCTCGTCCTGACAATGACAGTATGTTCCCCTCCATTTGTGGAATATTCGTATAGATGCTTCAGAATACATTCCGGCCGATGCCGCGTATTATTTGATATTCTTTGTAGAATAGTCATCGTCAAATATTGCCAACATTTCGAAACTATTTTGCTGTCAGATTGTTGATTGTCATGATATGAATCTTGGTTGGATTTGCTTGTTCCTTTCGCTTTTTTGTCTTTCTCGATTAATTATGAGTTGAAAATCCCCAATAGTGCCTATCTTTGCCAGCAAAATAGGGGACAGCATGATCCGAGTAATAAATCATCCACCACGTTTCGTCAGAAGATTGATGCACAACTTCGTATGGAAAATCGAAAACCGTCCAAAAACATTGTTCCTGACATTCGACGATGGGCCCACGCCAGAAGTCACTGAATGGGTGATCGATACATTGAAACAATACAATGCCACGGCCACATTCTTCTGTCTTGGCCGTAACGTTGACCATTATCCACATATATACAATAGAATATTAAGCGACGGACATGCGGTAGGCAACCATACCTACAGCCATCTCAATGGTTGGAAAGTGTCGTGCAAGGAGTATATCGACGATGTCGAACTCGCATCACAATACATTGACTCAAAACTCATGCGCCCGCCATACGGACGTTTTGTGAAAGGGCAAATACATCCATTGCGCAAACAAGGTTACCGCACAATACTTTGGGATGTGATGCCCGAGGACTATAACCATCGCGTAAAGCCAGAAGACTGTTGCAACTGTGTAATCAAATATGCAACTGAAGGATCTATAATAACCTTCCACGATTCAGTCAAGGCAAGCCGAAATCTATATTATACATTGCCTCGCGTACTCAAATATTTTTCAGAAAAAGGCTATAAGTTTGCTCGTTTAGATTGATTTTATATATTTGCACGCATAAACATTCAAGGGGGATTAGCTCAGCTGGCTAGAGCGCTTGCATGGCATGCAAG
>CALCFP010000524.1 GCA_937900725.1 uncultured Bacteroidota bacterium
TGTATCCTGTGAGCGGGCTGGCGGGTGCCCTGCTTTTGGCAAAGGAGGCCTTTGATGGCAAATAAAGGTAAAGCGCCTCTGCCCCGGGTGCGCGCCATGTGCGTGACGGCGGTGTTTATGGCGCTGACCGCCATTTCGGGCATGTGGTCGCTGCCGCTGGGGCCGGCGCATGTTTATCTGACGGATATTTTTGTGTGCATCGCGGCGCTGCTGCTGCCTCCCGGCTGGTCATGGATCGCGGGCGGCATCGGCGCGTTTCTGGGAGATCTGATCTTCTATCCCCAGGCGATGTTGCTGACCCTGATTACCGTCAGGCAATTGTGGCTGCAGGTTCAGGTTGCAAGGCTGCCCTTGATGCCGAGCGCTATCTGCTTTCCAAATAGGAATCAACCTATGGAATCGCTAAATAATTAGTGTATGATTCTTCAATTTGATTGTTTTTGCCAGACCAGGTGGGGACAGAATTTGTACGTGATTGGCAACGTGCCAGAACTGGGACAGTGGAATTTGAAAGATGCTGTGCCGTTGAAGTGCGTCAACTTAAACCGTTGGTGTGCCACTGTTGATGTAAGTCGATGCGAGCCAGTGTGTTATAAATATGTTCTTTACAACGGCGAAACTTTTGTTACAGAAATTGGCCCGTCAAGAGTATCTTCACAAATACTGAATGATAACGCAATATGCTGTTGCATAGATAGTTGGCAAGAGCCGAAAACCGAATACACTGCTTATCTGAGTTCGGCATTTTCCGATGTCCTATTTGTACACGACAAGCAAAATCTCAAGAAAAGCAAGGCCAAAATATTGTCAGATAGGCAATTGACGATAGGTTGCACGGTGCCAAAACTGAAATCGTCACAATATGTGGCCATTACAGGACACTGTAGTAAATTAGGCAATTGGGCCGATTCGTTGCCGTTGTCCGTTGGCAAATATTCGCGTTGGCAGATAACATTCGACTTGGATGAATTGCCTGCTGAATTCGAGTACAAGTTCGTAGTCAAAGATATTTCCAGCCCTGATTCTGTTCAATGGGAGCAAGGGTGCAATCATTTGTTTGTCAATACTTTCGGCGATAATCCGATCAGTCTTAAAATAGACGATGGCATCATCGACTTCAATTGCAGGAAGGTTAAGTTTGCAGGCGTCAATGTTCCTGTATTCTCATTGCGCACTTCAAAAAGTTTCGGTGTGGGCGATTTTTCCGATTTAAGGAAACTTGTCGATTGGGTGTTGGCTACAGGGTTGAAGATAATCCAGATTTTGCCTATAAACGACACTATATCAACATATTCGTTTCTCGATTCGTATCCGTACAATGCCATTTCGGTTTTTGCGCTGAATCCATTGTTCCTCGACATTTTCGGACTCGGAAAATTGAACAATTCCGCCGAAATGTCGGAATTTGAGAATGCCCGCAAGGAGTTGAATGCCAAAGTCGATGTCGATTACGAAAAGGTGATTCGGCTTAAATTGCTTTATTGCAAGAAGTTGCTTGTTCAAAATTTTGATACCATAGTCAATTCGAAGCAGTTCACGGCCTTTGTTTCCGAAAACTCGGCGTGGCTCGAGCCGTACGTGGCATTTTGCATTTTCCGCGACAAAAACCTTACGAGCGATTTCGGCAAATGGGGCAAGAATTCGGAATATTCCGCAAAAAGGGTTCGTAAGATGTTTCAGCCTGATTCATTGTATTATACGGATGCAATGCTGTGGTGCTATATCCAGTTCGGGCTCGACCGTCAGTTGAAGGAGGCTACGGCCTATGCC
>CALCFP010000525.1 GCA_937900725.1 uncultured Bacteroidota bacterium
TGCAGTTGCACCGATTCAACCGACACACAAAACGGCAAGACAATCACACCACTTTGTGACGGACTTACAGAACTTGCCCAAGCAGACTATTGGCTTACCGGAATAGAGAACAGCATATTGACCGAATATGTAGATTCCGTGGCAAGCACCATAGACATGAAGTGCTCATACGAATACAATCTATTGAAAATATACGAGATACAATATGCGATCGCGAACGGAGTCGCTTATAAATGGGTGAACACGGCTGTAAATAAATACATGACATCAGACAGCGCGTTGGTTATCACCAACAATTCAACCGAGAAGGACAAGGAAAGTTTCCATAAAGCCATCATACAAAGCCTCCTGACTGCAAACGAATCACTTAACAGGAATCAAAATCAAAGTGAAATAAACTTGCATTCTTTAAACAGTCTTGCATTTGACGTGCTTAACGCATACAACACATTCTTTTTCTGCTATTACTTCGTCACAGACAACCAAGAATACCTAACATTCTTTTCGAGCAACAGCCAAACAATCAATACATTGCAGAATTATGCCGATGCATTGTTCACGTGTGGGCAACTATCTGACAAGGAAGCCTATAAATTGGCTTCCACACTTGAATCAACTGCATTCCTCGTATCAATGGGAACATTGTCGTTCAACATATTATGGAATAAATACAATGATGAGATTCAACCTATTGCAGACTTTTTCAATCAATATTCAGAAACGACCATCAAGGCTCTATCAGGAAATGCCTTTGAAAGTTGCCAGATTCTTTCTTCCGAAAAGGATTACATGGAATACATTACGCAAGCGGCGAATTACAAAAAGAGAATTATGGAGTTAGTCATTGACGGGTTCAAGCATCAATAGGACAACCAATCATTCAAAAACCACTATACATATCACTATGAAGACTCTCAAGTATTTATTGCTTTGCTCTGCGTCCTTATTGGCAGGCAAGGCATCTTTGGGGCAAACACCAATCTACCTCGATCCTACCCAACCTATCGAGCAACGTGTGGAAGACGCCCTACAGCGAATGACAACAGAAGAGAAAGTCGCGATACTACACGCACAGTCAAAATTCAGCAGTGCCGGCGTGAAAAGACTCGGGATTCCTGAAGTTTGGTGTTCCGATGGTCCGATGGGGATCCGCGACGAAGTTCTATGGGATGAATGGAGCCAAGCGGGATGGACAAGCGACTCATGCATAGCATTCCCGTCGCTAACTTGTCTGGCAGCGACATGGAATCCTGAAATGGCCGCATTATTCGGCAAAAGCATAGGCGAGGAAGCCTTGTACCGCAGAAAGACTGTCTTGCTCGGCCCCGGTGTCAACATTTTCCGCACCCCACTAAACGGACGCAATTTTGAGTATATGGGCGAAGACCCGTATCTGACATCACAACTGGTTGTGGAATATGTAAAAGGAGTCCAAAGCAACGGAGTAGCAGCCTGCGTGAAGCATTTCGCGCTAAACAATTTTGAAGTCAACCGTTCATCGGCAAACGTGATAGTCAGCGACCGCGCGCTACGCGAGATATATCTGCCTGCATTCCATGCCGCTGTAACCGAAGGTGGTGCCTGGGCAATCATGGGCAGCTACAATCTATACAAGAACCAACACTGTTGCCACAACAAGACATTGCTTTGCGACATACTGAAGGGAGAATGGGGATTTGACGGAGTGGTCATCTCTGACTGGGGTGGCGCACACAATACCGATGAAGCCGTCAAATATGGCCTTGACCTTGAATTTGGCACATGGACGGGTGGCATGACTTGGGGACGAAGCAACTCATATGATAATTACTATTTGGCCAAACCTTATCTAGAAGGCATCAAATCAGGCAAATACACAACTGAGGAACTAAATGACAAGGCTCGCCGCGTGCTTCGCCTTATTTTCCGCACAACAATGTCAGGACAGCAAAAATGGGGCTCGCTATGCTCAGACGAGCACTACGAAGCCGCCCGCAAGATTGCCGACGAAGGAATTGTACTTTTGAAAAACGACGGCAACATCTTGCCAATTGACGCCAAGAAGAAATCAAATATCCTTGTAGTTGGAGAAAACGCAATAAAGATGATGACAATAGGTGGAGGTTCGACTTCGTTGAAGGTTCAACGAGAACTATCACCTCTTGATGGCATCAAGAACAGATTTGGTGCGGAAAACGTCAGATACGCCCGTGGCTACGTGGGCGACACTATCACGTCGTTTGACGGAATTGAAACCGGACAAAAACTTGGCGACAAGCGTTCTGCTCAAGAACTTATAGACGAGGCTGTCTCAATGGCAAAAGATGCCGACTACGTTTTTTATATTGGCGGAATGAACAAAAGCAACGGCCAAGACTGCGAGGGAACAGACCGTGTCTCACTTGAACTTCCATACGGACAAAACATCTTGATAAGCGAATTGGCAAAAGCCAACAAGAACCTGATTGTTGTGAACATAACAGGCACGGCGACCACTATGCCATGGCTGGATCAGGTTCCAGCCGTATTACAAGCATGGTATATAGGTTCTGAAGCAGGCAACGCCATTGCCGACATACTTTCGGGTGAGGCTAATCCATCAGGCAAACTGCCATTCTCTTTTCCCGCAAGACTAGAGGACATTGGAGCGCATTCTGTTGGCGAATATATAGGCAAGCCTAGCAGATCCATTGTGAATGTGGAATACAAGGAAGACATTCTGGTTGGATACCGTTGGCTAGACACAAAGAAAATCAAGCCTTTGTTCCCATTCGGATACGGACTTTCATACACAACATTCAGTTATGGGAAACCACATTTAAGCCAGTCGGAAATGAATGCCGACGGGCAAATCACTGTAAAAGTTGATGTCACCAATACCGGCACTCGTGCTGGCGCAGAAGTTGTCCAACTTTACATTTCCGATTTAATATCATCTGTGTTGCGACCAGCCAAAGAACTTAAAGGTTTCGACAAAATAAATCTAGAACCAGGCGAGACTAAGACTGTTGAGTTCATAATCGACAGCAAGGCTCTTTCGTTCTACAGCGAGAGCAAGCAACAATGGGAAACCGAACCTGGTTTCTTTGAAGCTCTTATTGGTGCTTCTTCGGCCGACATTAAAGGCAGGGTGAAATTTGAATTGAAATAATCGTTTGCTACAATATCAACAGAGGCGGGATTGCATTGCAACTCCGCCTCTGTTGTTAAAGGAGGCATCCAAACAACACCGGCAATTTGATTTTAAAAATATTGCCTGTCCTTCAATATTATTCATCAAAATCAATACAAAGCAATATATAGGAATCCCCTAAAATCATTCACACAACAGTTCAGACATAATCATTTGGATTGACACAAAAAAGATGGAAACATAGATGATATGGCTCAATACCTAAAGCCAAGGACCAAAATATCGTCAGTTTGCTCGGCATCGCCCTGCCATTCATTCAACGAATCGTTAAGAACCGAAAATTGTTCTTCCATTGGCTTACTGCTTATCTGCTTAATTAAATTGCAAAACGCATCATTGCCAAATTTCCGGCTCTCGTCGGAATTAAACTGAACAAGATAGCCATTAGTTAACATATATACTGCGTCGCCAGGCTTGATATCAATGGTTTTTGCATTTAATACGGCCTGTTGACTTTCATCAAGATTTTTTCCTAACGACACGTCATTTCCCTTGTATGTATGCAAAATGCCATCACTAACCATTACAATACGCCCGTTAGCGCCAGCATATGACAACATGTTGTTTTCCAAATCAATGCTGCAAATAGACACATCGACACCGTAATAGTCATGACAACTGTTGAGACCTTCTTGATAAATGGTCTCTTGTTCTGAATGAAGACGCGCCAATATCTGCAAAGGGTCGTCAATGTGGCTTGTGTTGACAATGAAATCAAGAAGCGACACATTCAAAACGGACACGAAAGATGCCTCAATGCCGTGCCCAGAACAATCAGCAACAACAACAACAATCTTGTTTCCCGTCCTAGAAAACCAATAATAGTCGCCACAAATGGACGCTTTCGACTTAAGAAACAGAAATGATTCCGGAAAAACCGAATGCAAGTCATCAGTACTCTGGAGCATTGCCTGCTGAATATTGCAAGCGAAAGCCATTCCATCACCCATTCCGAGTATTTTTTCCTCAGCCAATTGCTTTTGCAATCTCACCATTTCCTGCGTCTCAATAATCTTTCGCTTTGCGGAATAAATATCAAGTGCCTGTTTTTCAATTTGAGAATCACGCGATTCCAACAAAGCCAACATCTTATTGAAACTCGAAGCCAAATGTGACAATACGGCAACTTGGTCAACTATTTCAATGTTATGCTCAAAAGGCTTTTTATCAAGACCTTCCGACATTGATTGCGCTTTGCCGGCAAAAGCGCGAATTGACTTTTCCATCTTGCCGGAAGAATAATATGTAAACAGTATTGTCAATGTCAATATGATTACAATCAACAATATACGTATCAGTAGTCCGGCATTCACCATCAACTCGAATGAATCTGCCTTACTTACAATGCCTATTATTATGCCATTATAAATCTGGTTATTTACAATGCAATCGAGGTATAAATAGGTGTATTTAAGACGGTCTCTATCAACTATTTCGTCAATTGCCACCTCCCCTTTTTCCTGCAGTTCATATAAGTATCGATAATGGTTTTGCGGAAATTGTTTATTGAAATTAAACGATTTAGGCTTGGTAGTAAGTGCATATTGGTTAATATCGATGACATTTGCATACTGTGACGTTTTCTGGCTCATAAATTCAAATACGTATGAATAGACAGCATCTGCCAAAGGCGAATATGACCCTATCTCGATTATGTACTTGCCATCAAGAGTTGGCATATAGCAATATTTCACATACCGGTTATTGCCGCTATCAAAAAAGAATGAAGGTGCCCCGAAATCCATGTTCTTGAACCGTTCATTCAAATAGGAAATGTGCGATGGTCCGAATGTTGAAAAATCGGCATACAATTCAGTTGGACTGGTAGAATTGATTACGATTCCATTTCGATTGATTATAAATAAGTTACACAAGACAGTATCCATTCCTTCGTCAATCATCACCTTTTTCAAATCGGCATTTTCTATATTCGCGGTCTTGGCAAAAACGCCATTACGCATCTTCTCGCAATAGTTTCGAAGGGTTGCATCCAAAGGAATTTCTATTTGATGCAAGGCGAAATACTGCAACTCGACAAAAGAACGCAATTCGTTATTCAGGTCGGTCTGCATACGGTCTTGCATTTTCTTGTTATCCACAAGTGAGCGGGAAATGCCAATTGATAAAATCAGCAAAAAACCAATCATTGTTGGATAGACTATCTTTCGACACAACAACCAAAACAGACTCTTGCCAGAATTCATGCCGCCGTCAATTTATACTATTTACAGCCTTGCGTATAGCCACCAATTTTGTCAATAATTTTTCGAGATATTCCAACTTCAGCATATTTGCGCCATCGGACTTTGCCACTGCTGGATTTGGATGCGTCTCGAGGAAGATGCCATCGACACCAACGGCAATGCCAGCCTTGGCCACCGTCTCGGCGCTCGCGCCTAGCTCGGCCAGCCGCTCGGCAAGCTCTTCCGCGCCGTCATACTTGGCGGTCGGTCTAGGCATTACTCTGCCTCCAGCTGATAGACGTACTCATAGTGAATAAGCCCCGTATCGCTTTCGTATTGCACAGAGTTTCGACTCCACGCCGCGCCGCACACGCTACGCAGGGCATCCTCCACGCTTTGCGCTTCAGCCGCGCTGAGCGAGCGCATGAAAAGGTCTACGCTCCCCTCGACGGCACGCTCGACCTTCTCGCCGTCCCCGGCAAGCGAAGCGGCATCCATGTCGATGGAGATCACGCCGTAGTCCCCGCTGGGGGCTGGCCTCCAAGCGTAC
>CALCFP010000526.1 GCA_937900725.1 uncultured Bacteroidota bacterium
TTCCAATTATTACATTTGTTCCTTTGCGAACTTGACCATATAATCGTTCAGCCTTATCTAAAGGCATTCTACTACAACCATGACTGCCATATTTGCCCAATGCCATAGATTAACAACCCTCACTGACAACACTTGGGGATTTGTCACAGGTGGTGGCATATATGAACACGATTCCACAGCATTGCTCATGGCTGTATCTACACAAGTGGCTAATTCACCTGTATTCATCAAATGGAATGACGGCAACAGGGACAACCCACGCCGTATTAAAGTGAATCAAGACACGGTATTAGCCGCAATATTCAGCCTATACGACACCGTGTACGTGCATGACACAACCATCATACATGACACCATCTATCTGCAGTCGTCCATCAACGGCAATGAGGCAATAGCCATTGACATCTACCCCAACCCGACATCTTCGTTCGTAAATGTAAGTGCCACAAGCAGCACATTCTCCTACATTTTGACAGACAGCAAAGGTGTAATGCTGAAAAGAGACGATGACGGAATGTCATTCAACATAGACATGACAGAATACAGCGATGGCATCTACTTCATTACAACATCTGATGGCGTAACCCATAAGATAATAAAGCAATGATTTAGTATACATAAACAAAAATCGCCATAATTGACATTATGGCGATTTTTGTTTATGGCAAGACCGTCAAGCTAAATTATATCTTTAGAAATCACTCTTCCACTTGTATTTGTCATCGACACGCCTGATGCCGCAATTGAAGTTGTATGTGTATGTGGCATTCAGCTGATACTGTTTCCCTGTGTTCATTGACTTGTTGTCGAGCACGGAAAAGTTCAGGCTGACGTTGTGATTTTGAAAAAACGAATATGTCAAGGCGGCCCTGGCGTTGATTATTTCATAATCCTTCTCGCCCGAAACCGTATTGTAATTAAGAGAAATAACCGCCTGCAGATTCTTGACAAACGAGTTGTTGAGAGACACACAATACGTCATGACATCAGTAACAAGGCTTGAAGTGATTGTCCGGTTGAAATTGCCAGTAAGGCCGAGCGTTGTCTTTGACGCAACATGCGTTATCTGATAGGAAGCATTGATATTGTGCAACTTGCTATCGGTAAACCTTTCACAGTTTTTCTGTTCATGCGACGCCTTTTGGAAACTGTAGCCACCTGTGACCGTTTGAGGCAAAGTCTCCTGATTGCCAAAAACATAGCTTGCCGTTCCGTTTGCACTGAAATTCAGTTCCGTATAACTCAATGTATCAAGATTTTGATATTGATTTATTTCCGAAACCTCCTCAATAATATCCTTGATATAGACATACGACTGCACATTTGAAACCGAGCCACTCAACGACAAGCGTTCAACAGGAGTAAGCTGTAGATTACAACTGTAGATGGCCTGACTGTTAGTGTTGACATCGTTGTTTTCAAGATTGTCACGCTGAAAACCAACATTGCCACCTACGTTTGCCATACTGCCAATATGAGCCGAAAAATCGGCTGTAAGGTTCCAAAAATCATCAGTGTTGTAATACGAGCTGAACGACGTGTAGTTTGGAGAAACGCGCTCATACGAGACACCCAGAGAGCCAAATCCTATCGACTGGCTTATCGACATCTTGTATGCCGAATAATGGTATGTTTCATCGTCTTCCGACAATATTGACGAGTTTCCGGTGCTGTCGCTTGAGCAGTCGTTATCGACAATGCTGACCGAGTATTGCCCAGAAATGGTGGTATTTTCAAACGGATGGACTTCTGCACTAACTCCAGCGGCAATATTCCCCTTTGGGGCTATATAATTGGAATCAGACTTTTCTAACGACAATGTACTTTCAATATCGACTGACTTCACAGCATTTATACTGACATTAAACTTATCGGCCCTGTACCCAATTTTAAAGCCACCGCCCATACGCCGGTATATCGGCTTCATAGAAATGGAATCGAACGCCACGGCCTTGTTGTACCTGCCATAATATGCACTGAACGACAGCGGAAAGTCTGGCGGTGTAAGTTCCAAGCCTCCACCCATAAACTCGCGTCCAGACATTGTATAGGGAGAAAAAGACATTGATGAAAAGCCCATGTATGTCTTTATCCATTTATATGAAGGTGCAATGGAAAACCTGTTGAACGGATACGCATAGGTTGATGCATACTGGTTGTTGGTGTATGAGAAGCTGACAGGCACCGACACCACACCGAAGAATGTAGTATTCAGATTGCCAGATAGATAATAAGAATACGGCAACTCGTTTTTCAGGGAATCCTTTGGCCACGTAAATATATTGCTCATTGTAATTGCGCCAGCACTGACCCACGGATCGGATTTTGCGACCTGCTCTACATCTTGTGCCACGACATTGAATGCCAAGGCAAGACACAACATCGACGCAAGGAACTTCGTGACCGGATTCTTCATTTTCATTTAACAGTCATAATTTCACTCAACACCGATTCCGAACCGTCGGCAAAGATTGCCTTGACTGCATAGCTATATGTATTGCCAAGTTTTATATGGTCATCTTCATAAATGCATTCTGTTGTCTGCGTGTATGGTTTCAAAGGTTCATCGTTGACTGCCCTGAATACCACAAAATGCGTTGCACGCGGATCTGCATTGGACCACGTCAATTTTACCTTTCCTGCATCGTTGCGCACCTTAAGCGGCATTGCAATCTCCTTTATCGACACCCTGAACCTGAACGGATCCGAAGGTTTCGACTCGTTACCAGACTCATCTACAGCCACTATCTGGTACACATAGGTGCTTCGGGCCATTACTGCGCTGTCGATGTATTCGCCAACTGATTTTTCGGCAGATGACCACACCTCAACATAGGCACTGTCAGTCAGCAACCGGCGCATCACCTTGTGCGAAACAACATCGGACGAACCGCTTGGGCGCCATTCCACCTTTGGATAGCCATCGGCACTTGTAACGCCTTTCATTACCGGCGACGATGGCGCAATGGTGTCCGGGCGGCTGAGTTCGAGCGTCTCTGATGGCCCTGAAAGGTTGTCACGCACATCGATTGCCTTAACCTGATAGTATATCTTGCGTGTCAATGTGTTAAGGTTCACGCTGGTCTGATACACCGTATCGTTGAAAATCTCGTTTGAAAGCAATGCAAATTCAACGTTCGGCAAGTTTGAATAATAGACTCGGTAGCCTGCCAAGTCGCTCTCGGTATTGGCCTTCCACGACAGCGACACCACGCCCGACGAATCGATAACTCCCGCAAAGCCCACTGGCGGTGCCGGCGGGAAGCTGTCGGTAAGCTGCACGTAGGTGAAATATGGCGTCAGCATCTCTGTCTCGTGGTTGTATGCCGATATCTTGTAATAGTTTGTCATATCAGGGAAATCGTCGATGAACTTGCGCTGATGCGAACTGGTTCCTTCGTATATCCTGCGCAACGGCACTTTGGGGCCACTCTGCACATATATCCTGAAACCTGTAACACTGGCATTCATGCTATCGGGAAACTGCCACACAAGCTCAATGCGGCGGTTGTCGATAACGTTGTAGTCGACAATTGCGGGGACTGCCGACAAAGGAATGGATCCGGCAGCCTCAACAGTGTCAGACGGCTGGCTCATTCGTCCAAAGCAGTCGATGCCCCGTACCCGATACTGGAACGGCACATTGTTGACTGGCAACGAGTCGGTATAGAATACAATGTTAGGGTCGCTTTCTTCCGACGAGAAACCTATGGTGTTTTCATCGGACAATGCGTGAAACGTCTCCCCGCAATCGTCGGAACGCTCAACCACATACGACGTGTAGTAATCGTTGATATAAGTCACATCAATCTGAATGTTGACAGCGTGGTCAGCACTTGTGGCTGTGGGTGTCGGAATGTTGGCCAAAGGTGTCTCAATGCCTGCAATGACAAAGTCCATTGCGGTGTCTTGTCTGACGGTATCGGGCAGATTGCCTAAAT
>CALCFP010000527.1 GCA_937900725.1 uncultured Bacteroidota bacterium
TTTGATAATATGTCGTTTATCGAATCCACTACTTGCCAATATTTAGTTCAAACAAACCTTTTTCGATAATCTTGTGGATGCCCTCGTCAACCTTTGTCAATTCACGGTTAAGCAACTTCTTCATGTCAGAGTTGTCTGGCTGACGGCGTCGCATATCGCCTTCCTTAAGCGGATCGACATACACAATTTTCGACTTTGAACCCGTCTCGCGGATAATCATTTCAGCCAATTCCTTAATAGTGACCTCGCGGTTGCCGCCTATGTTTATCACATCGTTTACCACCTTATTCTGGTAGAATGCGGTAAGAATTGTGTCGATGTTGTCGTCGATGTAGCAGAATGTGCGTGTCTGCAAGCCGTCGCCATAGATGGTGATATCGCGGTTGTTGAATGCGGCCAGCATAAACTTGCTCATCACAAAGTCGCGGCTCTGCTTAGGTCCGTACGTATTGAAGAATCGGAAAATGGTGTAGTCCAACCCGTACTCCTGCTTGTACGACCGCATAAACGCCTCGCCCACATTCTTGACCACAGCATACGGCAAACGGCTGTTAAGCGGAGTTGTATAAACGCTCTGCGGTATTTCTACAGGGTCGCCGTATATTTCAGACGATGATGAGAAGAACACTCTCTTTACCGTAGTGTTTTTCGACAATGACAGTATGTTCTTTATACCGTCAATGTCCTTAAGCACGCTGACAGGGTACTGCTGCGTACGCAATACGCCTACCACCGCGGCGAAATGGAACACATAATCAAACTGGTAAGTTGTCATCACAGGTGCAATTTCAGCGTAGTCGTTGACATCGCACTTTATGAAGCGCCAATTTGTCTTTGGCAAATCGGGCAATTTCCCAATGTGGCCGGTTGATAGGTTATCGACGATAACCACGTAGTTATCAGGGTTGCTGATTAGTTTTTCGGCTAATGCGCTACCTATGAAACCGGCTCCTCCTGTCACTAAAATCTTATTCATTAATGCCCTTTTTGTAATGTTAAATGGCGGCTACTCCTTCAGTGCATCGGCACCGCCAACTATTTCTGTTATTTCGTTAGTAATTGCGGCCTGACGAGCCTTGTTGTACTGCAAATTGAGCGTACGCAAAAGTTCGGTCGCATTGTCGGTTGCCTTGTGCATGGCAGTCATACGGGCGGCGTGCTCTGCGGCGAACGAGTTTAGCAAAGCCTTATGGAACTGCATTTTGAGCGACATTGGCAGAATTTTCTCCACCAAAGTGTCTTGCGAAGGCTCAAAAATGTAGTTTGTGTTTGTCGACGAAGGCTCCACGTTCATTGCTATAGGCAACAACTGCTCAACTGAAACGACTTGCGTCGATGCGTTTTTGAATACATTGTAAACCATAACCACCTTGTCGTACCTTCCTGCGCTGAAATCGTCCATGATCTGCTCAAGGATAGGGCTCGAATGGGCGAAATCCAGAGCAGAGTACAAGTCGTTTTTTTCGGTCACGTTCCAGTGGCAACGCCTGCCATAATCGAAAGCGCTTTTGCCAATGGCAAGTACATCTACGTTGACAAATCCTTCGGCCTTGCAATCGGCAATCAGTTGTGCCGTCTGCTTATTCACGTTGGCATTGAAAGCACCGCAAAGACCTCTATTTGAGTTGATTGCAATAATCAACGCCTTGTCGCCTTCACCATTGCTTTTGGCAAACACAAAATCGCCCGACTCCTTCAGGCTCTCCGACAGGTTCGACAGTATTTCAGTCAATTTGTCGGCAAATGGCCTTATCTTGATAACGGCATCTTGAGCCTTGCGCAGTTTTGCAGCCGACACCATTTTCATAGCGCTGGTCACCTGCCTTGTTGTCTGCACGGAGGCTATTCTTTGCCTGATTTCCTTCAGGTTTGCCATATCTCAATCTATTTTAGTTATTCGTATTTCGATGTCAACTCCTTAACTGTCTCGCGAATTGCATTTTCGGCATTTTCGGTCAACGCTCCGCTCTTGAGTTCGTCAAGTACGTCGCGGTGCTTCAGTTCCATTGTCTCAAGGAATTCGCCTTCAAACTCGCGGACCTTGCTGATTGGCACGTTTGCAAGCAGACCCTTCACGCCACAGTAGATTATAGCGATTTGCTTCTCTACCGGCATTGGCGAATACTGGCCCTGTTTCAATATTTCAACATTCTTGCGGCCTTTGTCGAGTACAGCCATAGTGGCTGCGTCGAGGTCGGAACCGAATTTTGAGAATGCCTCCAACTCACGGAACTGTGCCTGGTCGATTTTCAAGGTGCCGGCAATCTTCTTCATACTCTTGATTTGCGCATTACCACCAACACGCGATACTGAAATACCGACGTTAATAGCTGGACGTATACCTGCATTGAAGAGGCCCGTTTCAAGGAATATCTGACCATCTGTAATAGAAATTACGTTGGTAGGAATATATGCTGAAACGTCTCCTGCCTGTGTTTCAATAATGGGCAATGCTGTCAGTGAGCCTCCGCCGTATTCATCTGACATACGAGCTGCTCTTTCAAGAGTTGTCATCTGGTTTGTATCAACTGTCTGACTCCACTCCCAAAACTTCTTACCCTCATCACAAGCAAGATTATAAAGTGCAATCTTATCTCTAATCATCTGCTTGTCTGCATCAGTAAGCATTTCAGATGTTTCAAATCTTTCCATTTCGCCGCCTTCAAGGCCGTCGCGGAGGGGCTGAAGCTCGGCTCCGACATGGTCGGCCGCGCACTCGCGATCAGCGAGTCCGGGAAGGTCGACGCCGATCCCGCGAA
>CALCFP010000528.1 GCA_937900725.1 uncultured Bacteroidota bacterium
AGCGTTCAATCATCATAACCGGAGGAGCCGGCTTCATCGGCAGCCACGTTGTCCGTCTTTTCGTGAACAAATATCCTGAATATCACGTCATCAACCTTGACAAACTGACTTACGCAGGCAACCTTGACAATCTGTCGGAAGTTGAGAACAACGATAGATATACATTTGTCAAAGGTGATATTTGCAACCGCGAACTGGTTGAATATCTTTTCAATCAATACGACATTCGCGGAGTAATCCACTTTGCGGCCGAATCACACGTGGACAATTCAATCAACGGACCTGAAATTTTCATCAAAACCAATATAAACGGCACTTTCACATTGCTTGACGTTGCCCGCAAATACTGGATGGATGCACCTTTCAAATACAAGAAGGAATATGAAGGATGCCGATTCCACCATATTTCAACTGATGAAGTATATGGCACTCTTGGCGAAACTGGATTCTTCACTGAAACCACGCCATATGCGCCTAACAGCCCATATTCTGCAGCAAAGGCCAGTTCAGACCTTATTGTCAGAGCATATTTCCACACATACGGAATGAATGTAACAACAAGCAACTGCTCTAACAACTACGGGCCAAAACAACACAACGAGAAACTTATTCCAACAATTATCCGCAAGGCATTGGCTGGCGAAAACATACCAATCTACGGCGACGGAAAGAACATTCGACTGGTTGTATGTAATTGACCACTGCGCTGGCATCGACTTGATTTATCATCGTGGCAAAGCAGGCCAGACATACAACATTGGTGGCAGAAACGAACGCACCAACCTGCAAATTGTAGATACAATCTGTGGCATTTTGGATAATCAACGACCACGCAATGACGGCAAATCATACAAGGAACTAATCACCTTCGTACAAGACCGTGCGGGCCACGACCGCCGATATGCCATTGATGCAACAAAGATTGAGAACGAACTTGGCTGGCGTGCCGATGAAAATTTCGAAAGCGGAATTTTGAAAACTGTGGAATGGTATCTTAATAAGAGAAAATAAAGCATTCCTCATAAAACAAAAAAAAGGAGTCTTAAGGCTCCTTTTTTATTTTTCATACATTCCGATTTCACTTTTGACTACCACCATTTTGACCCTTACGTCTTGGACCATTGAAATGCCTCTTTCCATTATTCCGTCCGCCACGATGGAAATTGCGACGTGGCTTGCGCTCAAATGCCTCTGGGTTATACACTGGCGCCTCACCTAATTCTTCAGGCAATTGAGGCTTGTCAATAGCATAACCGATAAGCGACTCTATTTTTGCAAATCGCTGGACATCGTCAGGATTTATTAGTGTTATTGCCTGTCCTGTTGATTTGGCACGGGCAGTGCGCCCTACTCGGTGAACGTAATCTTCAGGGTCACGAGGAACATCGTAATTCATCACAAGGCTGATATTGTCGATATCGATGCCACGAGATACAATGTCAGTTGCAACCAAAATGGTGAACTTGTGATTCCTAAAATCGAGCATAACAGCCTCGCGGTCACACTGTTCAAGGTCGCTGTGAATGGCACGGGCATTGAGTTTGGCACGACGCAAATCGTTGACCAATGTCTTTACGGTGCTTTTAGTTGATGCAAAAATTATAACACTGTCTAAATCCTTGTCCTTAAGAATCAACTCAATAAGTTTATTCTTTTGACCATCGTAGGCCATATACGCTGTCTGCAAAACGCCTTCGGCAGGCTTGGAAATAGCAATGTTGACTTCAGAAGGATTCCTCAATATAGAGTTTGCCAACTGTCTGATTTTTGGTGGCATAGTAGCCGAAAACATCAGCGTTTGACGGTTGGACGGCAAATATGTGATGATACGTTTCAAATCATCGACAAAACCCATATCGAGCATTTTATCGGCCTCATCAAGAATCAAATATTCAAGGCTGTCCAACTTTACATACCCCAAATTGAGATGAGAAAGCAAACGGCCTGGCGAGGCAATCAAGACATTGGCACCGTCTTCAATGGCACAACGTTGCTGGTCCCAAATGGCACTGTCGTTTCCTCCATAGATGCCAACCGACTCGACTCCGCAAAAATATCCAAACCCTTGGAACTGCTGGTCAATCTGCATAACCAACTCACGAGTTGGCGCCAATATCAAAGCCTTGATTTTCTGTTCCTTGTGAGTTGTAAGATGATGTAACAATGGCAAAAGGTAAGCGGCTGTCTTGCCTGTACCCGTCTGTGCACAAGCAATCAAATCGCGTTTTTCGAGAGCGACAGGAATGACCTGTTCCTGAACAGGTGTGGCCTCGTCGAAACCCATTGCGTCAACGCCCTCAAATACTTGCGGATGCAAATTAAATTCAGAGAATTTCAATGTTTTTGTTGTTTTGTGGCTATGGACAGTCTCTATTCCAGAACTATGGTCCCTGCCTATTATAATACTTTATTCAATTCGTTCATTATCAATTTTGTACCACCACGGGTCTCATTGACATAGTCGGAAGCAATCTTGCCGTCGGCCATGCATTTTTCAGCATCGGCAAAGTATTTGTCAAGAACCGACTCCAACTGGCTGTATTCGGAAACACTTGTTCCTGCGCCACGCTCAATCAATTGGCAAGCCTCACGGAACTTTTGATATTTTGGGCCAAAGACTACTGGCACGCCATATGTTGCGGCCTCAAGTGTGTTATGGATACCCTTTCCAAATCCACCGCCAATATATGCCACTTGGCCATATCTATAAAGCGACGACAGCAATCCGATGCAATCGATAATCAGCACTTGCGCCGTTTCAACTATTGATTCATCTTCTTTTGCCAACGTATAACGGGCAACCTTTCCATCGCAATATGACTGGACTCGGCTGACATTGGCCTCCGTTGTCTCGTGAGGCGCTATTATCATCTTGATATCGTGTTCGTTGGCATAACGGCAAAGCAACTGCTCGTCGCCAATCCACGTGCTTCCTGCTACCAACACCTTAGAGTCGCCAACAAGTTTTTCGATAAGAGGCTGTGGCTGAGCTTGCTGAACAATATCATAGACACGGTCGAAACGGGTGTCTCCGCCTATCTGGACATTGTTGATACCGATGCCTGCAAGCAACTTGCGTGAATTTTCATCTTGAACAAAAAGGACAGTGAAGAATTTCAGCATCTTGCGATACCAACCGCCATACCATTTGAAAAACGTCTGTTGTGGACGGAATATTGATGAGAAAACGTATGTTGGAACATTGCGTTTATTTAACTGATTCAAATAGTTATACCAAAAATCGTACTTCACGAACAAAGCAACTTTAGGATTTACTATCTTCATAAAACGGCGTGCATTTTTCAATGTATCGGCAGGCAGATAGAAAATGTAATCGGCACCAGCATAGTTCTTGCGAATCTCGTATCCCGAAGGCGAAAAAAATGTCAACAGAATGGCATAGTCAGGATATTGCTTGCGGAATGCCTCAATTACAGGACGGCCCTGTTCAAACTCGCCCAACGACGAAGAATGAAACCACGCAACAGGCTTTTTGCCGTCAATTTGAAGGGCCATTTTCTCAAAAATACCCTTTCTGCCGTTAACCCATTGGCGAGCCTTCTCGTTGAATGGCGATGCCAAACGGACGGCCAACGAATATAATCTTATCGAGATGTTGTAAATAAAAGCCATTGTTCTCTTTTTTTCCGGTGCAAATATAACTTACAATTGGCAAAATCTGTCAGCATTTAGCCACTAACAACGAACAGCGGAATTAACAGCCGCAAACAACGCACTCTTTTGACAAATCATTATAAATCAGCGAATATGCCAACATAGAAACACAAGACAGGCAAAAGTCACTTTTTCAGGAACTCGAATTTACCGCCTCCCTGGTACAATGTGAGTTTACGTTCGGCGACATCAATATCGATAACAAGGCCTGCCTTCAAACACTCAAACTGGCCGTCGGATTTTGAAGTCAACGCGAACACTGTCTGACCAGTTGCCTGACCGTAAAGTATTTTACCATTGGTTGTTATGGTCAAATCCATATGCAACGCTTCTGACGAATACACCCCTGTGTAAGATTCAAGTTGTTCAGCCGACAATTCAACGCACGTAAACGAAGGTATTTCATATTCAATACCATACACTGTATTCAAAATGGCGATAAGAATGTCGTTTTGATTGAAGTCGCTCGCATTTGAACATACGGCGACAACAACATCGTCATCATCGAAATGGCAAAGGACCGAACTGAATCCGTCAATTCCGCCTGTATGTCCGAAACCGATTCTGGCATAGAACGGGATTGGGAACAGTCCTCGCCCCAACGGCCCTAAAACGGTCTTCATTCTATCTACCACTTTTGCGCCAAACTCACTTGTAAACAAGGCATATGCGAACTTTGTCAAATCGGAAGGAGTTGACACCAAAGCGCCTGCACCTTGCGGAATTGAAAGGTCGGTTTCTGGCTCAAGATTCCAATCTCCTTCATATGTGTACGACCTGCACTCGTTTTCCGAAGGGTCAATCTTCCCGCCATAATAGGTGTTTTGTAGATTCAACGGCTTTGCAATCCTTTCTTGCAACAAATCGGCAAAACTTTTGCCGTAAACCTTTTCAAGTATGAATGTCAACAACACATATCCCGAATTGCAATAACGGCAATCGGCATTGGGAGTGAAATCGGATTTTGCCGAAGCGATTTTTTCCAAAAGTTGCTCGCGAGTATGCGGTTTGGTGTTCCACTCAAGATAATCATCGCCACCCTCGAACACATCGTGTATGCCACTTCGGTGATAAAGCAAATTGTCGATAGTTATTGAATCTGCGTTTTCAATCTTACTGTCGGGAAAATATTTAGAAAGATTGTCTGACAGCGACAAAAGGCCTTCGTCAACTGCACTAAGCACTAAATACGAAGTGAACATTTTGGATATGGAACCTATCAGATAACGGCTGTCGGGACTTGCTTCTATGCGCGCGTCGACATCGGCATAGCCGACTGATTTCTGAAAAACCGTTTTCCCGTCCTTGCTCACGCACACCGAACCGAACCACTGGCTTTGAATTGCATTAAAATACGAATCCAACTTATTGGCATCAAATGCGTTATCTTGAGCATTCACATTAATGTGGCTCAAAAATGCCCAAAACAAGACAATGCCCCCAAAGGCAACAAATCTGGGACCTTTCATATTATCGTTTTTCATCACTTTAAATACAGTTTAATTTAATCTAAATCAAATACATACAAGACAAAACCTATTAATTGTCACTATTGTCAACATAACTGTCCCAATCTTTCCAACCAACGTAATCGACGTTGTTCACAGTGCAGGATATGTCGCCCAAATACAATACAGTGCCACGACATTGAACATCCTTACGGCTGTCAATATATTTGTGGATATTTGAAGATAGCCCGCTGTCAGCATCACTTGAACTCTTGATTTCAATCGCAAAAGTATGCCTCCAATCGGCGATAGTGTCAACTTCCAATCCGTTCCAATCGCGGTAATAAGTCAGGTTGCCCTTTCTTGCCTTGTTGTGTCTCACCTTGAGCATTTCAGAAACAGCGAACGATTCAACCACGGCTCCTTTGTAAGGGCTCAACAGCAAATCCTCCTTTGACTGCAAACGCAACAAATGGCAAAGCAAACCTGTATCGGTGAAATACATTTTTGCCGTTTTCACAAGCGATTTGCCAATATTGTTGGTATCTGGCTCAAGGAAACTGATAATGAAAGATGATTCCAAAACCGAAAGCCACTTCTTGATGGTAGGTGCAGACAAACCCAACTTACGCGCCATGCTATCCATTGAAAACACCTGACCGCTATATGTGGCGCACAACTGTATGAACGTCTTGAACTGCATCAAATTGGAAGCATTTATCTGGTCTTTTACGTCGAACGACAAATATGTATCGATGTAACTTTCGAACCAATCGTAAGTGTTGAAACGCTTTTTTTTATCATACAAAGGCGGATAGCCTCCCTTGAAAATCAAGTCGTAAACAGAAGCATCGCCACCACTAACACCGCCTAATTCGCCGATAGTGAATGGCAACAACCGCATATACGAAGCCCTTCCCGCCAAAGAATCCGACATATTTTCGCGAAGTTTGAACTGGCTCGAACCCGTAAGTATATATTTTCCTGGAGTATATTCGCCGTTATCAACATCATACTTTATGGCATCGAATATGTCAGGCACTTTTTGTGCTTCATCGATTATTACTCCGTCAGGAAAAGCGAGCAAAAAATCACGTGGATTTGAATTGGCAATATTTCTAATATTTCTATCATCAAATGAAACGAATTTTTTAGTAGGAAAAGCCATTTTAGCCAATGTGGATTTTCCACTCTGCCTAGGGCCAATAATTCCAACTACAGGGAATTGCGACGCCAAACGCAACAAAGCATAAGATGCCATTCTATCTACTTTCATAATCAACACATTAACTAATGATAATAAAATTTAATGGCACAAAGATATAAAGAAATCTAAAGTTTTGATATCTAAAATCTAAAGTTTTAGCATCTAAAATCTAAAGTTTCTGCATCCAAAATCTAAAGTTTCTGCATCCAAAATCTAAAGTTTCGAAGTCTAAAATCTAAAGTTTCAGTATCCGAAATCTAAAGTTTTGGCACCTAAAATCTAAAGTTTCGACATCTAAAATCTAAAGTTTCGATATCTGAAATCTAAAGTTTCAATTCTTGAAAATTTTGAATATCAACACTTAAGCAAAAAAAACGAAGTAAAATTCACTTGACATTATCAGCACAAACAATCATTTGCGTTTGCGCACCAAACTCAACACTCCGTTAACAAATGCCAAAGGATGGACTGGATTACCTGGTATGTACAAATCGACTTTATACTTGTCCAAAAAAGACCTGTCAAGAGCGGGGCTACCTGCGAAAATGCCACCGCTGATAGCGTCCACACCTGCCAAAATCAATATTTTAGGGTCAGGAGTCGCATTGTAGCAAATTTCAAGGGCTTCAGCCATGTTCTGGCTTATCTCCTTGATAGATCCTGATGAAAGAAGCTGTGCATTCTCTTCTCTTCCATAGAACTCAAGCTTTTTAAGACTCTTTCCTCTTAGTGGCTCTGCTGAAGCAATCTCGGATCTGACAATTTTTAC
>CALCFP010000529.1 GCA_937900725.1 uncultured Bacteroidota bacterium
CAGAGAATAGCGCTATCCACTTTATCCTGACCTGCCCAAGAAACATAAGGTAAACGGTGTAGTTTGGCACATAAACGGCTGTAGCGAGCACTATTGCGTATATTGATGCCGATGCGCCCAAGGCACTTGCCGAAGTCTCCTTGAATGCTGGGAAAATGTTGAAGGCCAATATGAAAAGCAACGCTCCCGCCAAACCGCCAGCAACATACACATTCAGCAATTGACGTTCAGTAAAATATTCAAGGAAGATACGTCCGAACCAGAACAGCCACAACAAATTGAAAAGGATGTGCCAAAAATCCTGATGCAGGAACATATAGGTGACAGGCCCCCAGGGATGCGTCAGCAGATTTCCAAGTCCCGAATACACCACAAGCCACTCAACTAACGGATTTAGGGAATAGACGTTGAAAAGAGCCATACATATGTCGACCAACTTGACAAGTACAAAAATGCCCAAATTGACATATTCTTGTCAAATTTATAAGATAAGAAAGTGGCTAAAATTCCGCCGATGAGTATGGCAAAGTATGTAAGTTTTGTCGATGAATTGTAGAAATCTATTTTCTATAAATGAAAACGGCGGCAGGCACAAACTTATTATAGTGGACTCCTATAAATCCCCTGTACGTTCACGACGTTATTGGCTACTCGTTGCCAAACTCCATAAGATAGGCCTTGATGAAATCGTTTATCTCGCCGTCGAGCACGGCCTGCACGTTCGAAGTCTCGTAGCCAGTTCGCACGTCCTTGACCAGTTTGTACGGTTGCATTACATACGAGCGTATCTGCGAGCCCCATTCAATTTTCTTCTTGCCTGCCTCGACCTTATTTGTTTCGATGCGACGCTTCTCCAATTCAAGATTATACAGTTGTGAACGCAAAAGACGCAGTGCATTTTCGCGGTTCTTTGGCTGGTCACGGGTCTCGGTGTTTTCAATCACTATCTCATCATCCTCTCCAGTTACAGGATTCTTGAATTTATAGTGAAGACGCACACCCGATTCCACCTTGTTGACGTTCTGGCCGCCAGCGCCACTAGAGCGGAAGGTATCCCACGACAGGTTTGCCGGATTAACACTGATCTCGATGTCGCCGTCGACAGAAGGTGTCACAAACACCGACGAAAACGATGTCTGGCGCTTTCCTTGAGCGTTGAAAGGCGATATACGCACCAGCCGGTGGACGCCGTTCTCGCTCTTGAGATAACCGTAGGCATAATCGCCCTCAAACTCAAGAGTGACCGTCTTGACGCCAGCCTCGTCGCCCGCAAGATAGTTCTGCTCGCGCACTTTGTAGCCGTTTTTCTCGCCCCAACGAATGTACATGCGCATAAGCATTTCAGTCCAGTCCTGACTTTCCGTTCCGCCTGCGCCGGCATTCAGTTTCACGATTGCACTCATCTTGTCCTCCTCCTTGCGAAGCATATTGCGCGATTCGGCAGCCTCTGTCTTCTCCAAAGCCAAGGCATATTGGGCATCAACTTCTTCTTCGGTGCTCTCGCCCATACCGTAAAAATCGAGCAATACTTGCAAGTCGTCAACGGCATTTTTCACACCATCGTAGCAGGCAATCCAACTTTTAATGTCGTTAATTTTCTTCATTTGCGCTTCCGCCTTCTTCGGGTCATCCCAAAAGTCGGGAGCCTGGCTTTTCTGCTCCTCCTCGTCAAGTTCAACACGACGGCTGTCGATGTCTAGATGCTTGCGCAGCGCCTCAACGCGGCTGATAAGGTCTTTTTGTTGTTCAGGTAGTACCATTATATTTTTGATTTATTGATTTTTTGAACGCAGATGACACAGATTAAATGGATTTAAACAGATTTTATATGCTTATATTACTTCAACCTCGCCCCCCAATCGTAAGCCACTTTTAATATCATAAACGAGTTTATGGCTCGATTCTCATTGCCTTGGCCAGTTGTCAAACCATCGTATTTGTAGGTTTGTAAAGAATAGCCGAATGAATAGTTGAGATGACCGAGTAAATAGCCACAATATCCAGACCTATATCCAAGCGAAAATGCGAAATGCAAACCCTTAAAATCGCCTAATGTGCCGCCACATTGTATATCCAAAAACGGTGTGTTGACTCGATTATGAAACTCATATCTCACATCTGAAAAAATTGGAAACGAAGAGTATTCTTCCTTTCTTTCATTCTCTTTTTTTTCTTCGTTATCCATTGAAGCGATATATAAATGTCTCCCGATTCCCAAGCCCACAAACATATGGTCAGACATTTGGTAACCTTGAATGGTAATGTCTGACAGACAAAGATATTGTTCTTTGTTTTTGAAGTCGCCCGAAACTCCTACACCCGTCGCAATAAAGCCCCGATAGCCGGTTTTGAAATATTTTTTATTTTCGATGGATGATTTATTTGTCTTCGTTTGAGCTTCGGCCACTCCACATAATAATAAGGCAAATATAATTGTTATTATTTTATTCATAATCGGCGGTTTGTGCTCGTCTAAATAACTAAAAGTGGTGGCAAAGATAAATGTTTCGTTTTTCAGCACGATAATAATCAGTGCCAATCTGTTCAATCAGCGTCATCTGCGTTCAAAACCACAAATATCACGTTATCAACTCCATCCTGTTGCAATCCAACTTCAAGAAGATGAACAGCAACATAGTGAAGCCCCACAGCGACGACCCGCCGTAACTGAAGAACGGTAGCGGAATGCCTATCACGGGCGCAACGCCTATTGTCATTCCCACATTGACTGCTATATGGAAGAAGAATATGCTCGCCACACAATAGCCGTAAATTCGACTGAACTTTGATTTCTGCCTTTCGGCCAGCACTATCAGGCGAATCAGCAATGTCATAAAGAGCAGAAGCAGGACTGTTGTGCCGACAAAGCCCCATTCTTCGCCTATGGTACAGAATATGAAGTCAGTAGCCTGTTCAGGGACAAACTTGAATTTTGTCTGGGTTCCTTGCAAATATCCTTTTCCTGAAAATCCGCCCGAACCAATGGCTATCATCGACTGATTGACATTGTAGCCTGCGCCTTTCAAATCGACCTCGATTCCCAGCAACTGGTTGATACGCGCGCGCTGGTGAGGCGCGAGCACATTGTCGAAGAAATATCCCACCGAGAATGCAAAACCTATTGAAGCAAGCGCGATGCCTATCACTATGGCTATTTTGCCTAATTTGTGACGGTAGGTATATAGCAAATAGTATGGCACTGACAATCCCAAGCCTATAAGCAATGCCACATATTTTGGCCAAAACGGGAAGAAATACTTGCAGACAGCATACGAAATTGCCGTTGCCACAAGAGCATAAACACCCATTGCCACCGCCGCTTTGCCTGCGCCTTTAAAATCTCTGATAGCCATTTCTGCGGCGATTGAGCCGATGGTGATGCCGTTGATATAATCAAAAAAGCTCAGCTGTGAAATCTGCCTTTTTCCCATAATTTTGGTTAGTATAATCAATTCTGCGATAGATAAATACAATAAAGCTGTTGAAGATGCAAACGAATACTACGACAACAAAAATAAACAAATAATTGAAAGAGAAACAGCTGTATCGAAAAGAGAAAAATCAGTTGAAACTCTAGAACAAGATAAAAAAGTCTTTGAAGAATCTAAAGAAAATGCAGAAAAAGAACTTAAAAGAAAAACTGATGAATTAGAAACAGCAACAG
>CALCFP010000530.1 GCA_937900725.1 uncultured Bacteroidota bacterium
GTTCTTAAATTTGAAAATAAGATGCAAGACAAGGAACGTGAACAGTACGATTAACGGGATGAGCGCAGGAAACATTTTAACACTTTCCAAAATATCGCCGTTCAACAAAAGACGAAGTGCCCGCTGCGAACCGCACCACGGGCACTCTATGCCTAAATGTTTTTTAAACCAGCAAGGTATATCAAAATTGTAAGAGACAAAACGAGGCATATTCATCAGCCATTATAAGAGGCTGCCATTTCGGCGATTTTTGCCGCAACTTCCTTCTGTCCTGTAACATTGACTACAAGGTCATAAACTCGTTCCATAACTCCCATTGGATTGATATACGGTGTCAATGTATGAGAAAAACTCATAGTCAAGCCTTGGAATTGAGTATCAACTTCGTACACAACATTTTCTCCATTCGTAACTCGTTGCCAAGCATCTTCAAACCGCTCCTTGTCCTCTGGTGTAGTTGCATACAAGTCGGAAAAACGCATACCGACAAATTCATTCATATTAACACGCGACAACTCCAGCATCTTGTCATTGACAGACATGATTATACCTGACATGTCAATGTCGATTGTTCCAAGAGTATTGTTGATTGCGTCCATAGCCAGTCTCATTTCAGACTCTCGGCGAGCCGCTTCTTCTTGTGTTGCCTGCATCTCCTCCATATTTTGGCGCAACTCCTCTTCCTGTGAAGATAATTCCTCACTTCGAGTCTTCGATTCAGAAAGCAATGCATTTGTCTGCTCATTTATACGGACACTTGATATGGTAGATGCTATGTTTTCACCCAAAGTCTGCAAGAATTCAATTTGGTATTGCGGGATTTCGTTGAACGATGCCAGTTCAATAACACCAAGAACATTCTCATTAATCACAAGTGGCACGAGCAACAGATAATTAGGTTCAGCACCTCCCAATCCTGAAGTAAGGCGGATGTATTCTTCTGGTATTTCTTTCAAATAAACAGGAAGTTTTTCAAATGCACAACGTCCAACCAATCCTTCTGTCAAGCCGAAATTAACTTTAAGGTACTTCTCACGATTGTAAGCGACTGCACTCTTCATTTCAAAGAACTCGTTGCCCTTTTCCTGTTCATTCAATATATATATAGCACCTTGATTAACACCTAGATAATCTATCAAATGACGCATAACGTTACTTGATAGCATTTCCATATTTTCGGAATTATGACGTAGAATGTCGCCGAAATCGGCTAGTCCCTTGGTTGTCCAGTTTCTTATCTCGTCCTCTTTTTGGCGTTTCTTGTTTGCCACATCAGATTCACGCAAGTTCTTGCGCATTTCGAGCAATGCATTTCCAAGCATATCATCTTCACCTAATGCCTCGTATTCAGAATCATAATTACCATGCCCTATCTCGACAGCAAACTTCGAAGTCTTGCGCAATGATTCAATAAACCCGTTCAAGGCATCACCCATATCACCAATTTCATCATTTTTAGTAACAAGTTTATCCTTTGGAAGAATACCTTTTGTCATTGTCAACAGAAAATCCTTCAACTTGTAAACCGGCACAACTATGCTTCTGGTCGTCAACGAACTTACAATTATGACTATTATTACAATAATAAGGACTGAAATGACAACGAAATTCTGGAACCATTCAAATGAAGATGCCATTTCCATATTGGCGTCTTCCGTCTTCTTTGACATGATTTCAGTCAACGCTTCTATTTCTTCCAACAATTTTTCTGTCATTAATATTACATCGCCGCCAGCATCAACCATCATTTCCGCTGTCATTCGCGTATAGTCATCATTATAATCATTCATGTCACGCAAACTACCCATTATATCCTTATGAGCCGCAAACAACGTGTCATTTATCCCCTTCAAAATGACAACAAGCATTTCTCTCTCACGGGATTCCCAATTCTTGGATATTTCCTGCAATTCAGCCTGCAATTTAGGGAATTGCACATCATGCATGTTTTCCAATTTCTTTTTATCAGGAGTTCCCTTTTGTTTTTCAATAAACACCCAGTTTTTTATCAACATCTGAGAATTATTAACCATCGAATTGCATTCCTGCAACCCTGACAATGAGGGGTTGTATATCTTCAGAATATCTTCATTCAGTTTCTTATTAGCATTTGATGTGGAATATGTAACTAATCCATTGACAATTACGACCAACAGCAATGATCCGAAGCCTATCAAAAGTTTATTAGAAATTGTAAGACGAGCATTCATACTTAATGAAATTTTGTTCTTCTTCAAAAATAGAATTTTATTTTAATGTACTAATCATTTTAGAGCACTAAATTCATATCAAGCACCAAAAAAAAAAAAAAACGGACCCGAATATTCGAGTCCGTTTATTATTAATAATTACAAGTCTAATTTCCCGACTGATGCGCCTGATTGCGCAATACTGCACTTACCTGCAACTTACGTTCACTTAATGCCGGTTCGTTAATTTCAAACTTCAACTTGTCATCGACTAGCAAAAAGTTGATGCAAGAGCCATTTTTCAACGCTCCAGGCCGGTCTGTCAACACCAATGTTGAAGACCCGTTCAGTTTGCCTAACAGAGCCTCCAGTTTTTCTGCCTTGCTTTCCGAAAACGACAAATAAACTATATTGCACTTTGAGACTTCATCAACAGTCTTTACACCTATCACGGAAATCGGATGTGTTCCTACCGACTTGTTGGTTGTAAATGTCTTCAACTGATTGAGAACATCATTTTGATTGACAACGCAAATGACAAAATCTCCATTCAAATCACTGGCAGGCCACTCAATCAACTTGGTAAAGTTGGTCATGAACATAGCCTTAAACTTAGCGTCCTGCGCATTAACCGCGCCTACGCTAACGATTGCAATGATTAACAACAAAAAACGTTTCATACTCTCCAAGTTTTTCAATCCTTACTAGAAACTGGCTCTAAAGATACATAAAAATTGCATTCTTCAGCATGCATTATGCATATTTTCCAAATATCATCAAAAATCATCGACATTTTGTCAATTACAAACGATGTATTCATGTAAAAAAGTTTTTCAAAAACTCCTTTTTAGAATAAAAAACAGGCTTTTCAAATTAGAAATGAGATTACATTTGCAAAAAAAACAAAATGAAGAATAATAACGCTCAAAAAAAGGCCAACAACAAGATTGTATATTTTTCCTGGATTTTAGTATTGCTGTTCTTTATAGGGCTGCCTATGATTTGGGCTGACGAAACGTTGCTAGACGTTTCATTACTGTCGAGGCAACTATACCTGTCTGCATTTATTGCGGTTTTGATGCTGACAATGTTCATTCTCTATAAGAAAGGTATCAGATTCAACTTCTTCAAGCAAGAAAAAATAGTTTTGAGCGGATTGCTGGCTTATATGGCAATGCACATAATATCGTTGTTCAATGTAATCAATGGACACGAGGCATTGTTCCACTTGTCAAAGGAATTCTCATTTTGCGTGTTTTTCTTCTTGCTTTACCAATTGCTGAAATCGCGCTATGAAGGCAGACATATTTTAATAAAGTCAGTATTGGTTTCAAGTGGAATTTTTATTGCAATTGGTGTAATACAACTCACAAAAGCCGATTTTTCAAAGTTCTTATCTGCGACTTCGCAGCAATCATACTACCTCAACACCATAATGAATGAGGTTTATTCAACTTGTTCCAACAAGAACTTGTTTGGATCAATCCTCTTTTTATCTCTGCCATTTTCCGTTTATGGCATCCTTGCTTTTGACAAAAACCGTTTTGACACATTATTCTGGCGGCCATTGGCAATTATCGTGACTATTGCCACTATATGTTTCATTGCCATATTGCTTTCACGCACTGTTTTTGCCGCCCTATTCTTAACCATTATTTCAGCCGCCGTTATATTTTACATATATATTATAAAAATAAAACCTCAAAAAACAGGCACACCAATTTCCCAAAGGGTCAAGTTGTCTCTAATTTGCGCTCCAATCATCATTATTGTGATTGCAACTCTATTAATCACCACTACTGAAACGAAAATTGAGCAAACAATAAAAGAACGCATATACCTCACCATAAATCCAGAGAAATATGGCTACAAAGACAATCAGCATGGCGAATCATCTGTGGCAATGAGAACTCTTATATGGAGCAAAACAATTGACATGATTAAAGAACACCCCTTTATTGGCTTAGGGCCAGGACAATGGCAGATAGCCATTCCCAAATACGGACTGGATGAATTCAACCAAGAGTTGCGAGATGGATCGCTTACATTCCAACGCCCACACAATGATTTTTTGTGGATTGCGTCTGAAGTTGGATTTATAGGTTTGCTTGGGTACATTTTGTTTTTTATCAGCATCATATACACTGGATTCATCAACATTAAACGGGCTAAAGACAAATATTCAGTGACATTTAACATCATAGCCACTTCTGCCCTTATCGGTTGGATACTGATTTCGGCAATTGACTATCCGCACGAGCGCATAGAACACAATGTATTCTTTCTTACTCTTGCCGCGATAGTTTTGGCTGATTTTGCCCAAATGCAGAATTCACAAAGTGCTCTCAACGAAAAGAAGAAAGACTATCTTTCTTGCAAAAAGCAGCAGAAAATCACTGCCGCCATTTTGTGCACATGCACTGCCATCAGCATATTAGGAATTTTGGAAAGCCACGCATTTTATGAAGGTGAAGCCAACGGCAGGAATATCCTGTTGTCTCACTATGCGGGAAATTGGGATAAAGTACTATTACTCACCAAAAATCTTGACGACCAAGAATATACAATCAACAATTTTTCTGTACCATTGGCATATTTCAGAGGCATAGCCTATTCAATGAAGAACAATGACAAGGCTGCCATAGTTGAATTTGACAAGGGTCTTGCTTGCCATCCGTATCACATTCTTACGATTTGCGCAAAAGGCACTTCCATGTGCAATTTGAAACAATACGATGAATCAATCAAGGTTTTCCAAGATGTGCTAGACATCTCCCCCAGGAATCCGAACGCCTTGTACAATATGGCGATAGCATATTACAACAAGAAGGAATTCACCACTGCCCGCAATTACATTCTTCAAGTTCCATTCGACCCGAAGAATAGACCTGCGAACTTCAGTAACTCATATGTGACAATATGCAAGTTCGCATCAATTACCGACAAAGAGTTGTTCAATGAGGCCAATCTAGTCTCTTGGCTTAAAGATGATAACAGGATAATTGCCACAATAAAGAAATACCACAGTCGCGACAGTGTGTCTTTCAACAACATACTATTGGAAGAATTGGGGCCAAAACAATAAATTGAAATTTCTCTGGCGCAAATCACCGAATCAGCAGGACAAATGTTCGATTAGGATTTTCACTCCTATTCCTATCAGCACTATGCCACCGACAAGACCAAAATTGAACTTGCATATACGCTTAAAACAAACACCCAAGTAAACTCCGACTATTGTCAGCAGGAACGACACCGAGGCGATTATCAACGACGGAACCAACAATGTATTTCGCATCAATCCCAAGTCGACACCCACAATAAGCGCATCAATGCTTGTGGCAACCGCAAGTCCTAACAGTGTCTTGATATTTGTAGGGTCAAATGCACTATCCTCCTCTCCCGTCAACGATTCTCGTATCATATTACCACCGATAATGGCCAACAGTCCGAAAGCAACCCAATGGTCAAAACTTTCAATAATGGATGCACAGCCACTGCCTACCAGCCAACCTGCGACTGGCATCAAGCCTTGAAAACCTCCAAAGAACAATGCCATAACCAGCACGTCACGGAATTTTGGCTTGCCTAATATCAAACCAGATGTGACCGAAACAGCAAAACAATCCATTGCGAGCGCAATGGCGATAATGATAATGTCAAAGATACCCATTGTCAAAAATTTTGGCGCAAATATATAGAACCGACTATAATTCAATGGACAAAAGACATTTTTTAATAATTTTGCAGTCCATTAATTATTATATATGCGATTCACTTCAGAAAACAAAAACGGTAGAGGTGCCCAAAGAGGTCATTCTCGTCCGAATTCATCTGAATCAAAGCGATTCAATGAATCAAAATCACAGTCGAGAGGACAGAGAACAAGATTCGAAAAATCAAGTGATTACAACAACAATGACGAAGATCGTCCTCGCAGAAACAACAAATT
>CALCFP010000531.1 GCA_937900725.1 uncultured Bacteroidota bacterium
AGCTTTAGTTATTGGCACCATAACTAAAGCTTGTCGACTCTTGATCGCCAGCATTGCTTGTCAAACTAATGGAATCACGTTCTAAAGTCAAAGAGTCCAATGCGCCAAAACTTGAAGTCAAACTGCTTGATTCAGTATTAGACTTGCTAAAAGAGATGTTAGGCCTAAATATGATTGTAGTCATGGTGTCGATTCCCCAGTTCAAGCGGAACGAAGCCCTGATATTGTCAGACTTTCTGGTTGAATTTGAATTGCCAATTGAAAGGTTGGTTTTGCCGTTTGGCAAGAAATTTTCAGCTGTACTTTCAGTAACAGTTTCCTTTTCTTGGTGATTATAAGTAAAGTCGCCACCATATTTTAGTGAAGAAGAAGGTTCCTGAGCAAAAGATGAGTTGATGCTTGCGGAGGTTGTAATACCGCCGAACATGCTGGCCATGTCAAAACTTCCAAAGTCCATCATGCCGCCGCCCATCATGCCGCCGCCCATCATGCCGCCGCCAAATCCGCCCATCATGCCGCCGCCATTGCCACCTCTGTTTCCACCGGCTCCGGCACCGGCGCTCATTGAACTCATGTTGTCGTCCATGACGCTGGCGTTGTTTGTATTGTTAACGTTGGCATTGATAGAGAAGTTTCCTTCATCGTTAAATCTGTTCAAATCGACGTGACCATCGTAGCGGTGATCATCTTCGCCTTCGATATCGTGACCGCCTGCAGCCCAAACCTTGCCAACCCAACCATCCTTGAAACCTTTACGGACAGTGAAATCAAGTACAAACTCTTCATCGTCGTCGTCGATGCCAGTAAGTTCGGCCTGCTCACTTCTCTTATCATAAGTTTTTGCATCCTTGACCATATTTGCCGGCAAGTTTTTAAGAGCAACCTGAGGATCGCTTGAGTAGAATTCCTTGCCATCCATCAAGACCTTAGTAACTGTTTTTCCGTTGATAGTTACCTTGCCGTCTGAGATTTCGGCGCCTGGCAATTTCTTAACCAAATCTTCAAGAGCCGCACCCTCAATTACGTGGAATGCATCAGCGTTGAATACAACAGTATCATCCTTAACTGTCATTGGAGTAGCCTCGGCAGTTACACTGACCTCGGCGAGTTGTTCTGTATTCTCCTGTAGGTAGATTTTTCCAACCTTATTATCTTGGCCCTTTACAACTTCGATATTCTTGTCAACTGAATTGTAGCCAATGAAAGAGGCGCGGACCAATATCTTGCCTGCGAACTTTGAACTTTCGACACTGAAAGAACCATCTTCCTTAGTAGCATCACCTTTGATGAAGGTGCTGTCAGGCAACGAATAGATTTGCACGTTAGCATACTGCAAAGCCTCGCCTGAAGTTTTGTCAATCAAATAACCTGATATTGATGTAGTCTGTGCTATTGCTACATTGCTAATCAGAACCGAAAGAAATAAACCTAACTTTTTCATATCAATAAAAATTTCGTTTTTCGTGATGCAATGATATTTTCTTTTTAAATAATGGCAATGTCCTTATAGATGAAAGGGGGTAAAATGCCGATTGAACTTGTTGAATTTTCATTTGAGTCTATGATTGGGCTTATTTTATCGTTGAAATTCAATTTTTCTTGTGTTTTTTATTAACCAGCCAGTTCAACGGCAAGAGAAGCGAAACATAAGGCGCATTCATACCGTACTATTAACCATCATTTTACCAACAACATAAGCCATTCTATTCGAATGGCTTATGACTATTTTTAACCGATTGCTACTACCAAATGTCAACTCTGGCAGACTGTGGTATATACATTTTGTCTGACTCATCAACGCCGAAGGCATCATACCAAGAATTGATGTGTGGCAATGTCCCGTTAACACGCCAACACCCCAAAGAATGAGGGTCGCTCTTTGTGCGTTTTCGGATTTCCTCGTCCCGAATGTTAGCAGCCCAAACTGTAGCATAAGCGATAAAGAAACGTTGTTCAGGTGTATAGCCATCCTTATTGCCTAATGGCGCATTTTTAGTGGCATTCTTAAAAGCCTGATATGCGACCTGCAAACCGCCGTGGTCGGCAAGATTCTCGCCAAGTGTCAACTGACCATTTGCTTTCAAATCATCGAGGACTGTAATTTGACTGAAGAAATCAGCCAAAGGTGAAACTCGTTTAACGAAGCGGTCAGCATCCTCCTTTGTCCACCACTCGTGAAGGTTTCCGTCCTTGTCATATTGGCGTCCTTCATCGTCAAATCCATGGGTCATCTCATGGCCTATTACGACACCGATGGCACCATAGTTAAATGCATCGTCTGCTTCCATGTCGAAGAATGGATATTGCAAAATGCCGGCAGGGAAACAAATTTCGTTGGTTGTAGGATTATAATACGCGTTTACGGTTTGTGGGGTCATTTGCCACTCGTCACGGTCAACAGGTTTGTTGTATTTTTTCTGAACCATATAATCAAATTCTGAAGACACTATAGTCATAATGTTTTCCCAAAGAGTCTTTTCATTTGAAACTGTCATGTTTGAATAGTCACGCCATGTATCCGGATATCCGATTTTCACGTAGAAAGAATCGAGTTTGTCAACGGCAACCGTTTTTACAGAATCACTCATCCAATCTTGTGCCAAGATGCGTTCACGTAAAGCATCCTGAAGATTGCCAACCAACTTTATCATTCGTTCTTTATGTGAAGCCGGGAAATACCTTTCGACATACAATTCCCCTATAGCTTCGCCCAAGAAATCATTGCATATCTCCACTGCTCGTTTCCAACTTGGTTTTTCAGTCAGTTGTCCACTCAATGTGGTTCCGTAGAAGTCAAATGAAAGTTTACGTATTTCATCGCTAAGAAAATCGGCAGAGGCGTCTATATAGTGCCATTCAAGATACGTCACTTGTGCATCGACAGATTCTTCTTCAACCATTTTATTGACTTCATACAAAAAATCAGGTTGGCAAAGGTCAAGTTGCTGCAAGTTGACGATTTGGAATTCATTACACAGAAAATCCAAATCAAGATTGTTACATTGTGCCTTTAATCCGGCATATTCAATTTTGTGATAGTTGGCCTCAGGATCCCGCAATTCGACAGCGGATTTTGACGCCATTGCCAAACGGGTTTCTATACGCATCACATCTTCCATCTTATGACGGGCCGTTTGCTCCTCGTCTCCGCAAACAGTCATAAACATTTTTACGACATAGTCACGGAACGCGTTCATTATCTGTTGTGTGTTTTCGTCGGAATCAACGTAGTAATCCTTATCGTCCAGTGTCAAGCCGTCCTGGGCTACAATAAATATGTTGTTTCTGCTATCTTTTGAATCGGCACCGATACCGAATTCAAAGTAACCGCCAATGCCTTTGTGCATATATTGATACATGGCATGGATAAACTCATTCTTGCTAGAAATGGCGCGAATGAAATTCAAATCGCTCTCCAATGGTTTTGCTCCTTCATTGTTTAAGCGCACACTGTCTATTACCTGATTGTAAAGTGTCTTGATTTTATTGGCGTTTGACCCAAATTCATGTGGTTTGCTTGCCAAATCCTTTATCAAGTCGTTAACTCGTTCCCGATTATCATTGGCAATCTTGTCGAACGTCCCGAAACGGGAATATTCATCAGGCAGAGGGTTATTACGCATCCATCCGCCGCAAGCAAACTGATAAAAATCGTCGGTGGGTTTAACAGTCGGGTCGAGATTCTCGAGTCTCAATCCTGATTTTTGTTCTACTTGACCACAAGAAATCATTGTTGTTGCAATAGACATTAGCAAAATACTTTTAAGACTTGTTTTTTTCATATAACAATAATAGTTGCTGACTAAATAGCAAACTTAAAACAAAAAACGAAACGCATTGCCAAAAAGCAGAAAAATCAGTACCGATAGTTGCCAACTATAATGACAAAAAAAAGCCACCGCGAAGGTGGCTAAACTAATGTGGAGAATATCGGAATCGAACCGATGACCTCTTGCATGCCATGCAAGCGCTCTAGCCAGCTGAGCTAATCCCCC
>CALCFP010000532.1 GCA_937900725.1 uncultured Bacteroidota bacterium
ACACAGAAGTTAAGCCCTTCAGCGCCGATGGTACTGCGTATAGTGGGAGAGTAGGTCGCCGCCTACCTTCGAGAAGCCCCGATTCCTTTTGGAGTCGGGGCTTTCTTGTTTTCTGCCATTTCCGGAAAGTCGCCTTCCCAGGTGGCTGAGCCTGTCGAAGCCCCGCATTGTTAGCCAATCTGCCATTAATTGTTCATCTTTCAACTTGTCCATTATTCACAAATACGTCTGTATATTTATTATAAATGTATATAGTTGTGTCTCAGTGTTATATATACAATGAACACACTCATGTTGACAAGTGTTGATTCCTCATATTTCATTTCAGGCAGTTGTTCTGTTACTTTGATATGGGTGATTCACAAAAGTATTCTTGTTTATTGTGTGTAAAATCCGAATAGGATTGTGAGTTGTCTGCACTTTATTGTTTTACAATTATTTGCACTGCTATGGAACAGAAACTAAATCTACCTTCAATCAAGATTTGCAAGCGCGATGGCCGTATAGTGAACTTCGATGCAGAAAAAATCAGTTTTGCTATTTTCAAGGCTTTGCGTGCAGTTGGAAAAGGCAACAGACAATTGGCTCAGGACCTGATGCTTGAAGTAATCAACAAACTCGATCTGTTTGACCGACTTGAATATACTCCAACAGTTGAAGAGGTTCAGGATAAAGTGGAGGAAGTTTTGTTCGACAATAAACTGTTCGATGCGGCAAAGGCTTACATAGTGTATCGCAAGCAGCATGAGAGCATGCGTAACACAAAGGAACTGCTGTCGAACATGGACATCATTGACAAGTATATCGACCTAAACGATTGGCGCATAAAGGAGAGTGCCAATTCATCATATTCGTTACAGGGTTTGAACCAGCATATTGCCACTATAATCAGTTCGCAGTATTGGCTTGAGCGCGTCTATCCAGAAGAGATCAAGCAGGCTTACCAGTCGGGCCGAATCCATATTCATGACCTTGGATTCCTTAGCGTGTATTGTGTTGGTTGGGATTTGGAAGATTTGCTGATGACAGGTTTTACGGGTGTTCTAGGCAAGATAGAAAGCAGCCCTGCAAAACACTTGCGTACAGTTTTGGGACAAATTGTCAATTTCTTCTATACCATGCAGGGTGAGGCTGCAGGTGCACAGGCATTCTCAAGTTTCGACACCTACTTGGCTCCATTCATCCGTTACGACAAATTGGACTATGAGCAGGTAAAGCAGTCGTTGCAAGAGTTCATGTTCAATATCAATGTGCCAACTCGTGTGGGATTCCAGACACCGTTTACCAACATAACGCTTGACTTGAAGGTGCCTTCTACAATGAAGGACCACCCTGTAATTATAGGCGGAAAGATGCAGGATACTACATACGGCGATTATCAAAAGGAAATGGACATCTTCAATGCCGCCTTTGCCGATGTGATGTCGGAAGGTGATGCCCATGGCAGTGTGTTCTCGTTCCCGATTCCAACATACAACATTACAAAGGATTTTGAATGGGATAATCCTGCTTATGCTAAAATTTGGGAGATAACAGCCAAATACGGCATTCCATACTTCTCGAATTTTGTCAATTCCGATATGAGCCCTGACGATGTACGAAGCATGTGCTGCCGTCTGCGCCTTGACAAACGTGAATTGCAGAAACGTGGCGGTGGCTTGTTCGGAGCAAACCCGCTTACAGGCAGTGTGGGCGTCGTAACCATTAATTTGCCACGTTTGGGATATGAGTCGAAATCGGAAACCGAATTTTTCCAACGTCTCGACAAACTTATGGAATTGTCGAAGGAGAGCCTTGAGATAAAACGCAAGGTGATTGAAAATCTGACAGAAAGAGGTCTGTATCCATACTCGCGTTTCTACTTGCGCAATGTGAAGCAACGTAGTGGCAGGGATTGGAAGAACCATTTCTCTACTATCGGCATTGTAGGCATGAACGAGTGCTGTCTGAACTTCCTTGGTTGCAGTTTGGTTGATGAACAAGGCCACGAATTCGCAATAAAAGTGCTTGAGCACATGCGCAACAAACTTGCCGAATTCCAGACTGAGACAGGCAATATCTATAACCTTGAGGCTACACCTGCAGAAGGCACATCGTATCGTTTGGCAAAAATAGACAAGGCTGAATACAACGACATAATCACAGCCAACGAGGAGCATGTACGTCGCGGCGCAAAGCCATATTACACCAATTCAAGCCAGTTGCCAGTCTATTTCACTGACGATTTGTTTGAGGCTCTTCGCCTTCAGGACGATTTGCAGACAAAATACACGGGCGGAACGGTATTCCACACTTTTGTAGGCGAGAGCCAGTTGTCGACAGAGGCAGTGAAGAAGATTGTGAAGAAAGTGACATCTACTTTCCACTTGCCATATATCACATTGTCGCCAACGTTCAGCATCTGTCCTGAACACGGATACATCTACGGCGAGCATCACAAATGTCCGAAATGCGAGGCCGAAGGACAGAAAACCGATTGCCAGGTTTACTCCCGCATCGTCGGCTACTTGCGCCCGATAGAACAGTGGAACGACGGTAAGCGTCAGGAGTTCTCGGAACGTAAATTGTTCGACAAATCATTAAACGTATAAAATATCTATTGTGTGTTTTGAAAAGGTCTTGGGATTCGTCTTGGGACCTTTTCGTTTTTGAATATCAATATGAAAATAGCAGGACTTGTAAAGCAGAGTTTTATTGATTATCCAGGGAAAATGGCTTGCGTGATATTTACGCAGGGGTGCAATTTCCGTTGTGGCTATTGTCACAATCCGTCGTTGGTGTTGCCTAAGTTGTTTTCACAGAATAAGTTGATAGATGATAATGAAGTGCTTTCATATCTTGACGGACGTAGAGATTGGCTTGAAGGTGTCGTGATTACGGGTGGAGAGCCAACCATTCACGGCGATTTGCCAGTTTTCATAAGGAAGATAAAGCAGAGCTTGAAAAATTTAAAGTAAAATTAAATAAATTTAGTGAATTTCCTTTACTTTTTTCATGTGATTTTCTATTTAAAATTGTTTTTACAAAATCTTCTTCTCTTGTAGAGATTCCTGTAATTCCTTTTCCTCCTCTTTTTTGACTCTTATATGTATCTATTGGCATTCTCTTAATATATCCAAAATGAGTTAGTGCAACAACTGTTGTTTCCTCTTTTATCAAATCTTCGGTTTCTATTTCTCCTTCTGCTGCA
>CALCFP010000533.1 GCA_937900725.1 uncultured Bacteroidota bacterium
AGCAACAAAGGCTCACACGACTTTCAACTGACTCAGGACACCTACGGCGAACGCCTGTTTGAGAAAGTCCTGCGCACTTCACAGAATTGGGCAAATGCCGACAATATGATGTACGTGGTAGGTGCAACCCAAGGCCGTCTGTTTGAGGACATCCGCAAGATTGCGCCCGACCACTTCCTGCTTGTGCCTGGCATTGGCGCACAAGGCGGCTCGCTCGAGGAGGTTTGCCGCTACGGAATGAACTCGCAGTGCGGACTGATTGTCAACTCGTCGCGCGCCATCATCTACGCCAGCAACGGCGAGGATTTTGCAGAACGCGCAGCCGAAGCCGCCCGCAAGGTGGCCGACGAGATGAAGGTGATGCTGGAGAAGTATTGTAAATTATAATGCGAAACTCATTTATTTGTTGAAATATGGACTCTATTGATTCTATTTTTACAGCTGTCATTATTGTTATTGTTGTTATATGGATGGTTGCCCAAGACTCAAAAAAAGAGACCAAAAAAGAAAAAATTGGTGATGCTGTCGGAATCATAGCCCAATCTACAGCAAATAAAATTGCTGAAATAGCCAATAGTATTGTCGAACCTGAAGATAAGAAAAAAATACGTGAAGCTGAGCAAATCCTTGCTCGCCGTAATTGGAGTTTGTATAATGTTGATGAGTATTCTGCTTCTAAGGAATACATTAAACAATTATTAACTGTAGATGATTCTTTTAAAAAAGCGTTAGATACTCTTGGCTTGTCCGCAGAACGTTGGAAAGAATTTGGAATTCATATATTATACGTGGGTGTTATTAAAAATTTATCTCGTGATAGTTTTGACCATTCTAAAAAAAATAGTGAGCAAATACGAAGACATATTATAAATGACTGGTGTAATGGTTCGTTGTTAGAAGATGATTGTGAAATTTTAAAAAAAGCATTGTCGTACTTCCATATCAGCGAAGATGAATGGATTAAATACGGTGACACTGTTATTGAAATGTATAATGTGAATGACATTAGAGATATGGACAAATACGGGCTCATATTATGAGTAGTATATGAATATCTTTAATATTGTAAACCCTAATAATAATGATAATACATATTATTTCGACATTTACTCGCAAACTTGCGAATCGCAAATTACTCAGTAAATTTACTCGCAAATTTGTTACTCGCAAACTTGCGAGTTAATCTAAATGTTTCTATATTAGCGACATAAAACAGACGCTATGGAGACACCATTCATTTACGGAAGGTTGGCAAGGCTGGAAAAGCCGTCGCCGACGAGATGAAGAAAATGCTGGATTTGTATCTGTAGAAAAGCAGAAAGCAAAGGTCACAATGGCAATTGTTGTAACCTTTTCGAACAAATACGTGTTCGATTTTTTGCGAATACGCATTTTATACCTACCTTTGGCAAAAAGATATGAATGCTTGTCGTATTTAAAAAACAATACCTTAAGGAACTATACTCAGAAGGAAAGACAACTGACAAACATTTGCGTTTTCAGCCCAATGTGGTAAAGGGATACCAAAAAAGCATCCGATACCTAATAAGCGCCAAGCGCATGGAAGATTTGTACACTGTCAATTCGTTGCATTTAGAATCATTGCAAGGCGACAAAAACGGGTTGTTTTCAGTCAGGGCGACACAACAGTATAGAGTTGAGTTTTACATACAACAAGAGGCAAACGGTGAAACAAACGTAACCATATGCAACATAACAGAATTGTCAAACCACTATAAATAAATCATGATATCAATCAAAGGAATCGAACAGGATATGATAGCCAACAATCTTGCGCCATCAGAGCCAATACACCCTGGCGAGCTCATAAAAGACGAACTTATAAGCCGCGGCATATCGCAAAGGCATTTGGCTACAGAAATGGGAGTTTCCTATAGCGTAATGAACGAGATTTTAAACTGCAAACGTCCCGTAACAACAGAATACGCATTGCTATTTGAAGCCGCATTAAACATTGATGCCGATATTTGGCTGAAAACACAAGCCGACTATAATCTGCAAATGGCACGCAGAGATGCAAAACTAATGCAGAAACTGGCTGATATCAGAAAAATAGCCGCTGTGCTGTGATGCAAAAGCCGTCGCCGACGAGATGAAGAAAATGCTGGATTTGTATCTGTAAATAAAAAAAATATAATTTTGCCGTGAACTGGCATTTTCAAGTTCAGCATAAATATGCTTTGCAAAAAAAAACCTACAACACTATTGAATTAAGCATTTACCTGATTTACAAAACAACGTATAACAAGACAAACACAAAAGGAAACTAAAAAATAAGCATATACATATAGAA
>CALCFP010000534.1 GCA_937900725.1 uncultured Bacteroidota bacterium
AACGGGTCTTTCAGTTGCGACACTATTTCCACAACGCTGTCTGGAACCAACATTTTGCTCCACGCATAGCCGAAATGGCTGTAACATACATACAAATCGTGGAAAAGTTTGCCATCGCCGCCAAGCAACTCTGCCTTTAAAGCATCGGCTTTTCTTATGTTTTCATCGTTATGCTCGAACAACTGCTCAATGGAGCGGTTTGTGCAATATACAAGGTCGGCAAAGTTTTCGGAATAAAGCATCAACGGGTTGTCGAGTTTCCAATCGGACACATAGTTGAAATACTCGCTTTTAAATTCAGGACGCACAATGGCTGTGTCGTAGTCGAACATCGGGTCGATGCAGTAACGCGACAGTTCATCCAAGGATTGGACTTTTGCCAATACGGCAAGATATTCCTTTGCACGTGTTGTGACATTCAGCGACTCTATGATGTCGCAAAACGAACGCAAATAGGCATAGACCGAGTCTCTGTATTCCGACGTGGTGCCACGGAAATCGCGGTAACTGACCATTGCTTTTTGAGCGTTGTTAAATTGTGGCAATTGCGAGGCATTGTTCAAGTCGGAATTGGCTCCGCTGAAATAGAGTTTCGGCCCGCCAGACTTAAACAGCGTCTTTAAGTTGCAGTCAACGTTGACTTCTGTCGTATCACCGACAGTAAGCAACACTCTGCATATGCCACGGAACCCGAAATATACCGTCTGGTGGTTGGTGGTCAGCGGAATGTCGCACAGAAAGGCCCCGTCGTCGGCAACGTGCACGGCATACGTTTCCTGAATTCTGCTTATCGGATTGTTGACGTACACGGTCACAGTGGCATTTGGGTCGATTTGCCTGATGAGTTTTAGGCCATATATTTTCCCGCGTAAGGTTGCTTTCCCAATCTTCCACTCGGGTGCCTCAAGGTGGCTACCGTCGTCGGTTACGGTGGTTGCCTCCTGTATGATGGACTGTGGCACTTCTTCGCTTAACACGCTGAAAACCACATAAAATGAGAGAACTATAAATGCAATGATTGCCACAATTAGCGCACTTAGCGTAATCAGAGTGATTTTTACCGGCTTTTTCATTTTTGGTACAATTTTGCGGGCAAAATAACAAAAAATGCTTACGCCCGAAGACATAAGCATTTTCAAAAATAGGACTATATAAAAACCAAACTTATTATGCAGTGATTGTTTGTGAGATGTTCTGCTCAAATCTGAATTTTACAAAATCACTTTACGTTGATGATTTGCCTGAAGCCGCCACTAATGTGCCCCGTATCGAACATTGTTTTCAGTCGTCCTTTTGTAACCGACTCACTTGCGTACTTCAGTATTTGGGGAACAGGCAGGATGCATTCGTCGATGTAAGCGGCCACGCACCCTTCTTCCGAAGCGTGTTGTATAAAGTAGTCTTCAATCATCTGATGGCGCTCCTTTGCCGTGTAATATCTGCTGGCATTCTCTCTCAAATCAATGGCATCGCCGTATTCCTTGTAGAAGCCCGACTCGCCCGAAAGTTCGTATGTGCCGTTCATCACCTTCATTGTTCCAGTTTCGTTTGGCATAAGCAACAATGATATGCTAGCATTGCAAATACTGCCATCGTCGAAAACTGCCGTGAAAATGGCTAGCCTAGGCTCCTTGTATGAGAATGCCGCTTCAAATGTTCCGTTTTCAGCCTTCACTTCCTTGACGTCTTCTATATTTTCAAAATTCTTGTCATAGACACGTATTATGTAACCTACATCGTGAATGCCGTGCGACACTTTTCCTTTAAGTACGCACTGACCAGGATTTTCGCCCACTTTTTCAATGCCGACGTTTTTCGGGGTATGGAATGATTGAGTGTACCCGCTACCATAGTGCCCTGTCTCGAACAGACGGCTGAAACGGCCAGTCTTGACATCAGGACTGACGATTTTCACAATCTCGTTTCCTGGCAGGAACTGCGAGTAGATGAAGGCCATAATGGCGCCTTCGTCAGAAGAGTGCTCGGTCAGATAGCCGCGAAACATTTCTTCGTTAACGTAATTATTATTTCGATAAAAATCGTTGGCATCGCCGTATTGAGTGTAGAAGTCGGAGCCACCGCTCAACTCGAAAGTTCCGTTCTTCACTTTCAGTTTGGCCGTTTCGCCTGGCACGATCATCACTGGCACTGTTGAATTACAGATAGTGCCATCGTCGAAAATGGCCTGGAATGTTGCCACGCGCGGCTCGCTGTAGTTCGATGTGAACTCGAACTTGTGGTCGACAACCTCAACGCGTTTTGTTTCGACTGTATGGCCAAAATCTGCGTCGCTGATGTGAATCAGATAGGCCACGTCCCTGATGCCTTGCGACGCAAGGCCATATAATTTGAACTCGTTGCTGTCGGCTTTTTGAACTTGTTCAACACCATCAACGACAAGACTTTCTACTGTTTTTTCTACCGTATGTTGTTTTTTGTGTTTGTAATCGACTGAACAACTGTTTGTTTGCACTGCACAAACCAAAAACATAGAGCCAATAATGACCTTGCTGCAAAGATTATTGAGCATCTTTGCATCCGAAATCTCTTTCATTTTGCTAGTATATTAAATTTATATTTTGACTTTACTGAATTTGCGGCCTAACAGACCTGCATCGAAAATCGGTTTCAACCTGCCATTGACTACCGACTTGTCGACGTGGTTCAAAATCTCGTTTGTCGACATTATGCCTTCATTAATGTAAGCCATAACACAGCCTTCTTCAGCCGAATGTTCAATAAAATACTGACAAATCATCTGTTTTCGCTCGCTGTCAGAATAGTATCGGCTTGCGTTTGAGAACAAATCAATGGCATCGCTGTATTGCTTGTAATAGCCTTCTTCGCTTACAAATTCACACTCGTTTCTCATCATTTTCAATTGCACAGTCTCGCCAGGCAATAGCAACAATGGCATTTCCCTTTTGTGTCTCTTTGTTGCAGGATGCGAATG
>CALCFP010000535.1 GCA_937900725.1 uncultured Bacteroidota bacterium
TGTGTGTTCTCAAGTTGGCCGAACAGTGGGCTGAACGGTTCGCGTGGCTGAAAATCGACAGGGCCGTTCTTTATCTGTATCAGCACGTTGTCGCGGAATTGCCCGTCGAGTGGGGTGAACTCTTCAACGGCCTGCTTGGCGCGGTCGGGGCTTTGCGCGTTGTAAACAAAGGCGCGCCACATTACAATTCCGCCGTGAGGCTTCAGCGCGTCGGCAATCATATTTGCGCCGTCGGCATGCGTCCGTCCGTAGTCTTGCGGTCCTGATTGTCCTTCAGAATTGGCCTTTACAAGGAATCCGCCAAAATCGGGAATGATGTTGTAGATTTCATCAATCTTTTTATTCCACCAATCAATCACATCTTTGTCCAGAGGGTCGGAAGTGGTCAGTCCTGCAAGGTGTTTTGGCGATGCGAAATTCAGTGACAGATAGACCTTTAGCCCGTAAGGACGGAAAATGTCGGCCAGGGTTTTCACCTTTGCCAGATATTCGGGAGTCAGGATGTCGGCGTTTGCGTTGACGTTGTTCAGCACCGTGCCGTTGATGCCTATTGAAGCGTTGGCGCGAGCGTATTCTGCGTAGATGATGCTGTTTGCTTCAATGTTTGCCGTGTCTATGGTAGCCCAGTCCCACAGCGATTTGCCAGCAAAACCACGTTCCACGGTTCCGTCGAGGTTGTCCCAATGGTTCAGCACGCGCCGTTCAAAGTCGGGCACGCTTGTCATTTTGCCAGATGCCGTTCCCATTCCGCCAGTTTCCTGCAGGCGCAAAAGTTCGTAACTAGCATACAGCAGGCCTATTTCAGTGTTGGCCGATGCCTCGATTTTTTTGTTCGAGAAATCGATTGTGAACCCGTCGTTTCCGAGTTTTTCATTGTTTATCTCATTGATGCTGAGAGTCACGCTTTTGTCGCCCTTCCAGTATTTGCTGATGTTGCTTTGCGCAATTTGCAGGGTTGATGCCTTGAACGGCGCAGTCTTGCAAGCCTGTAGCGACTGAAACCATAGTAGATGTCCGTCAGAAGGTGACGTGTTGCTGTTGCTTGAGCATCCTGCTATGACGATGCCCAATGCAAGTGCCAGTGCGAGTTGTAGTCTTTTTGTCCTCATATTCAGTGTTGTTTAATGGTGGTATGGATAGTTCCGATTATTTACTGCTTTTTCTTCAATGTTGATTTTCTGATAATTAGTTCTGATTTTAGTATGATTTGATTAGTCACGTTCAGGTTGTTGACGCCTTGAAGGTGGTCAATTATGTAGTTTGTCGCCAATGAGCCGAGTTCGTTGGCGGGATAGTCTATTGTGGTAAGGTTAGGAGTAACGATTCGGCTTGTTATGTCGTTGTTGAAGCCTGCCACTGCAACATCGTCAGGAATGGCGAGCCCCAATTCCTGCGCACCCGAGATGAACCCTGTAGCCGACATATCGTTGCTGAAGAAAATCCCGTCGGGCATCTTTCCTTCGGCAAACAGTTGATGCGCAAGGTTTTTGCCCGATTCAAAGTCGATGTCAGGCATTAGCACTGTCCGATGCTTGATTCCTATTTTTTCAAGAGTGTCGTTGAAACCGCGTTCGCGTTCGCGGTAAACCATATTTGTCGATTCAATGGTGGCGTGAATAATGTCTTTGCAGCCTTGTTCGGCAAGGTGCTGTGCCATTTTGCCTGATGCCGAGTAATTGTCTATTGCGAACCCTACGCAGTCAAGTTCGGTGCTTATGCGGTCGAAGAACACGAGTGGAATCCCGAAGTTGACAAATGGCTTGAAGTGCGCCACTGTGTCGCTGTCTTTTGCAACGGCCACCATTAGTCCGTCCACACGTTTCTCGAGCATCGTCTTCGCGTTGGTCTTTTCCTTGTTTACATCTTCAAACGATTGTACGATAATGAGTTGATAACCGCGTACCGATGCCGATTTTTCGGCCCCGCTCAAGAACGACGACACAAAAAGGCTGTCCAGTTTGTGCACAATCACGCCTATGGTGTTGGTCGATTGCTTGCGCAGGCTCGTCGCAAACGGGTTGTTGCGGTAGCCCAGCCTTTCGGCGCACTCAATCACCTTTTTGCGTGTGGCGTCGTTGGTCACGTTTATGTTGTTCAGAGCACGGCTCACTGTCGACGCCGAGATGCCTAACTCTTTCGCAATGTCGTATATGGTTACGTTGTTCATCTTGTCTTTACAAGTAATGTCGTATGCAAATGTAAATGTTTTTGCAATAATATTTGCAATCGGTTGCAAGGAATTTTCATTTTTTTTATTTTTGCATTGTAAAAACGAGTCGAAAGAAATGATGTTATATTGTAAGTTGTTGATTTGTAATTAATAAAAAGATTAGTCTATTGTCGAATATATACATATTAATATGCATCAATTTAAAGAACGAATATTGACAATGTTGGCAATGGGAGTGTTCTTGCTCGTGCCTGTAGTGGCAATGTCGGCCAATGTCTATGACGGAACAATTTCCGACTATCGCATCGGCAAGTTGACAACTGAAGAAGGTTTGTCGCAATCGTCGGTGCAGAGCATTTGCCAAGACAACTTGGGCTACGTGTGGTTAGGCACCAAGGACGGCCTCGACCGTTACGACGGCTACGGCTTTGTGTCGTTCAAGAGCAATCCGTTTGATGCAGGTACGTTGAGCACCAACGATGTGGTATGCGTGACAAGCGATGCCGACAACAATTTATATATAGGTACGCGTTGCGGTGGACTGAACAAGTATCTTATGCACGAAGACCGCATTGTCCGTATGAACGACGTTGTCCCGTCAACGGCCACGGTCGAGTTCGTCTTTTTCGACCAGGACAGCAATATGCTGATTGGTACCGAATTCGGACTTTTCTTCGGTGTCCCTTGCGATACTTGCACTCACGGCTACAATTTTTCAAACGTTTCCCAAAAGTCGGTGTATAGGGCTGTCGATGGCTCCATTTTGGCGCGCACCAAGAATTTCATCAACACCGTAAGCGTTTGCCAATTGTCGCAGAATGTCTATTTGGTGGGTACAGGTAGCGGATTGTTCATCTACAGGCGTGACGAGTCGACATTCCAGTTGCTCGATTTGGGATACTTGTCGTTGGCCAGAGTCAATTCAATTGCACGCCGTGGCGAGACAGATTTCTTTATTGCAACTTCAAACGGAATGGGCTGTTATCAATGGAATGGAAACGGCTTGATACAAAAACAGTTGTACTCTACTTTCCAGCCGGTAGGCTATCGTTTGGAAAGCAATTGGATAAGTGTGTTAGTGTTGGATTCGGCCAACACCGTTTGGGGCGGAGGTCGCGGTATGGGGCTTTTCTGCATCGGCGACGACCTGAAGGTTGCCAGCTTTACATCAGACCCTGTTGATGCCAATACGCTCAACGACAAGACAGTCAACTCGTTGATGATAGATGCCTGCGGTGTCCTTTGGATAGGAACGGAAAGCAAAGGATGTGGAATGCTCGATTTGAATCGCAAGCCTATTTTCCGTTTCGATAATATTGCCAGTTACAAGGCCAATTTCAATAACGACGTCGTGACAGCCATTGCGGGCGACGGGAAAGGCACATTGTACATCGGTTCGGCACTTAATGGACGCCATCGCATAAGGCAAAATGGTACAGATAGTTACAGTGTTGAGCCGATGTCTATTGGCTCGTATGCCAATATGCAGAGCAAGGAAATACTTTCGTTATATTTCGATTCTAAGAAAAATCTTTGGATATCAAGTCTTTATAATTGGATAACAAAAGTAGATGCCAAAGGCCGATATTCGACATTTCCAACGTCTGCCTTC
>CALCFP010000536.1 GCA_937900725.1 uncultured Bacteroidota bacterium
TCTGTCGTAGAGCTTGGCGCCATAGTTGAACCCGCACACGGGCTGGAATCCTTGTCCAAAACCAAGCAGTATCGACGTGGCCAGCATCATCACACGGTTCACCACCGAAAATGCCGCCACGGCCGAGTCACCGTAGTTGCTTGCGTAGTTGTTGAGGCAGATGCTTGCAACGGCCATCAGGCATTGTCGCACAAGCGAAGGCGAGCCTCCAGCAAAAATTTCCGCAAAACGTTCGGCTGTCGGTTTGAAGTTGCACAGTCTGATGCTTATTCCGCCTCGCATTCCTGCCATTTTCAGCATTATGCCGAAACTGATGAACTGCGATATGGCAGTGGCAAGTCCGGCGCCTGCAACGCCCATGTCCATACCGAAGATGAGTATGGGATCGATGGCAATGTTCAGAACCGCGCCTGTCATTATGCCAATCATCGACAGCGATGCGTTGCCCTGGAGTCGCATCTGGTTTGTCAGTACAAAAACGCCCGAAATGAACGGCGTGCCTATCAATATATATGTGAAGTACTCTTTTGCGTATGGCAGAATGGTCGGAGTGGAGCCCAACATGTACAGTATCGGTTCCATAAACACGAAACCGGCAACGGCAAATGCCGAGGTGAGTATTATTGATGAGAAAAATCCGGTCGAGGCCATGGTTTCAGCCTGTTCGGCATGGCGCGCACCTAGGGCTCTCGATATGAAGTTGCCTGAGCCGTGGCCGAAAAAGAACGATACGGCTTGTATTATGGCCATGTATGAAAATACGATGCCTAGTGACGCTGTCGATTGTGTGTCAATCTTGCCTACAAAGTAAGTGTCGACAAGGTTGTAGAATGCGCTTGACAGCATGCATATTATGGACGGAACGGCAAATTCGCACACCAATTTTCGCTCTGATTTGGTTGTCATGATTTCGAATTTTTCCTGCCTGTCCATCGTTGTTTTTCTGTTTCGATGCAAAAGTATGCTACTTGTAAGTTTACTTTTTGCTTGCAATGCAAAAAATTATATATAAAAAACATTTTATATTTTAAAGTAAATCAATAAGATATAGATAAATATCAAATTTTGCAAAAAAAAGTTGCCAATTAACGTAGGGTTTTGTGCTAGTTAATTGTCTTATATGTGTTGGAAATGAAATAAAATAGATAAGATATATGGAACGTCAAGTTAGATTGGGAGTTTACAGAGCGCTTCGCAAGGTCGGGGTTAAACGCAACGATATTTATCCAGAATCTTCATTGTCAGGTGATTTCTTCTTCGACGATATTGATTGGAAATGTTTCTTGTGTTTTGTGGAAGAGCGTTTTAACATTCAAATCAATGAAGATGAAGCAAAGCAACTTTTAACGGTTGAAAACACTATTGATTTGGTAAGTAAGCATTTATCGCTTAATTAATATTAGTTTTTAGTTGAAGAGAAAGCCCGTCGCGCAAGCAACGGGCTTTCTTTGTTTTTTGAAAGAACATACCAACTTTTTAATAGTTTTAAACCTGGGTCTTAAACAAAATAATATGAAGATTATTGCATATGGCTCCCGATATGGAACCGCCAAAAGGTATGCCGAAGAACTTGCCCGACGAACAGGCATTGAGGCAATGAATTATGAAGAAATTGACGATGTAAATAATTATGAAACAATAATCTATATCGGCGCTTTATATGCAGACGGAATTTTGGGCTTGAAAAGGACATTCAGCAAGATTGCGCCAGATGCAAACCGAAACATTGTCATCGCCTCCGTCGGGGTGACAGATCCTGCCGATGCTGAAAATATTCAGAATATCAGAAACAATATGGCAACACAATTGCCACAGGATATATTCCGCCAGGCCCGCATTTTTCACTTGAGGGGAGGAATAGACTATGGCAGGTTGTGCTTCAAGCATAGAATATTGCTTAAAATGATGTATAGCAGAGGAGTTAAGATGCCTGATGAACAGAAAACCGCCGAAGTGAAGGCTATTATTGCAACATACAATCAAAAGGCTGATTTTGTTGATTTCAACAGCCTTGATGCTATTGAGCAGGAAATCAGAAAATATTAATGGAGCATAATCCGCATTTAGACGCTGTCAAATGCGGATTATGCCTGCTTATTTACTTTTTTATAGGCTTGATAGTGATGACTCTGTTGTAAGATTCAGGGTTAACTCTGTATTCGTCAAGGACATATACACAAGTACAACCAACACCTGTAGTGTTGTAGTCAAGATTGAAAGTATAGCGGTCGGCTTGTGGTTTTAGTTGATATGTAAATTGACTTTTAGTAAGGTTATCAGTCGAAAATTGATAAGCGTTAAAATTAAAATGTTCATTCATTGATATTTGTACACCATTACCATTTTTGTCTAATAATTTGACATACCGATTGTCGGTACGCAATGCGTGGTCTTGAGGCAAAAGATAGGGTTCGTACATATCGGCAACAGATTTTGTCCAAATTCCAACAGGATATCCAGTCTTGCGGTCAGGGTAGTTCTCTTCAGGACCTCGTCCATACCAAGTTATTTGGTCAAAATCGTTTGATATTGATGTTGTAAATCCAATGCGTGGCAGTAATTCAGGCAAATTGCCTTGAGGACTTAAATGATTGGAGATTTTTACAGTTCCGTCATCATAGAAATTATATGTGTAATCTATGGTGAAACCAGCCATCTGAACTCCTTGAATATAAAGGTCTAACGCACCAAAAGAAGTTGCACCTACTTGTATAAGTTGATGTATTTTTACTGTTGTCTCATTTTCATTGTGAGTAAGTTGAATGCTTGCAGGACGAATTTTCAACTGATTTATTCCTTTTGAATAAAACAAAGTGGAAATCATTCCACCAAAACCATCTGCATATCCGCCATTTACACGAAAAGCGTCCCAAGAGTCAAATTCGTTGGCTAATGGTGCTCGCCAAAGGTTGAAGGTCAATGGTTCTTTTAATAAAGATTTTCCACCTACTTCAATTTGTTCAAGGTTTCCCGTTGCTTTGTTTATTACATAGCAAAAATCAGAACCGCTTATTTTTATTTCATTTTCGTTTTCAACAGCATTAACTTTTGAAGACAATGGTTTTTCAGATATTGCAGGAATATTCCATGACGATAGTTCCAATTGATCCCAAGCAACTTCAAATCCCGACTTTGCCCAAAGTTCATCTTTTTTTATTGAAGATGTTATGTTTATTCGATATTCTTTGCCAGGTTCTATAATAGGTTTGTGATATGGAATCTTAATAATCTGTTTTTGTTGAGGTGCAGTAGTAAATTGAATATCACCTTCTTCCAAGACATCTCCATCTGCCATTAATATCCAATGAGTTGCAAATTGGTTAAGGTCAGTAAAGTAAAGACGGTTGGCAACCTCAATCATTCCAGTTTCTGCATCTATCAAACTTATGCTTATTGGCTGAGTTGTCCATTTCATTTGTAACATTTCAGGTTGTACTGTACGGTCAGGCCAAATGCAACCGTATGTACGCATGTTTCCTCCAATGGTGAAAAATGTGCCATCATCGCCGTTCCCATCAAATGTAAGATACAAGACGGCATCATTTGCAGAGCCTTCGCCATCAGCAAGACATTTATCGTAAATAGCCACATTGTCCATTTCGGCATCGGCAGTGAAAATTGTCTGTGGATCTTGAGCGTGGTTTCCTGCAATTCGACCTATGTTTATAGGATATGGGAAATTGCTCAAAAAAAATATGGGCTAAAACAATTCCTCAACAAAGTTCCAGCCAAATGGAGAAAAGCAAGTTTAACATTGGCCTGGCGCTCCTGAAGCTCTGGATGTGCTATGAGGTGGTGATGGTGCATGCGTGGAACGCGTGGGGGTATCAGAAGGGCGAGTGGCCGTTCGGAGGCGAGCTGATCAAGGAGATGCGGGCGTATGCCGTTCCGGTCTTCATGCTCATCACGTTCTACCTCGCCGCGGCGAAGTTCCGGGCGAACGACGGCGGCTGGCTCAGGAAGCGCTTCGCGCGGCTCCTGACGCCGCATGTCTTCTGGTCGGTGCTGGCGTTCGTCACGTGGGGAGCGCTCGCGTCCGCCTTCCCGACGTTCGGGATGGACGCGTCGAACGGGGCGTTCTGGACGTCTGCATGTAAGAACCCTTCGACGCCGATTGCGTTCGAGTATCTCGGTTTGCAGCTTCTTTTCGGCACGACGCGTACGCTCGGGTCTCAGATGTGGTTTCAGTCGGTTCTAGTCATCCTGACGGGGCTTTTCGCACTCTTCTTTCGGCTTGTGAAGCCGCGTTTGGTTGTGTGGGGGTTGGCGACGGTCTTCCTGTGTGCGACGATGGCCGAGCACTCGGGACTCAATCGCTGGCTTTTCGAGGGGTTCCGCTATGAGATCTGCAACCCGGCCGGTCGGATCATCTCGATGATTCCATATGCGG
>CALCFP010000537.1 GCA_937900725.1 uncultured Bacteroidota bacterium
AACCTGAGCCGGCCTACACTCCCGAACCACGGCCAGAACCAACTCCAGAGCCTGAACCTGTTCCAGAACCAGAACCTGTATATACTCCTTCATATCCTTCAGAATATCACTTGACGGGAAACATAACCCTGCAGGACAACAAGGAACTTGACGCATCGTTCTACATCCACGTCGCCAATGGCGATGGCAACATTGTCGGCACAATAAGCCCGAACATTGCCACAGGCGAATTTACAACCAGCCTTCAACCTGGCAGCTACAAATTGTCGGTTTATGGCGACGGTTACGAGACCGCTGAATCATATCTATACATTTCGGCGGTGGAAATGAACCCCGAAGTGACAACCTCCATAACAATGATTCCCGTTGCAGTTAGCACTGGCGAATACTATTCAATAAAGAGCATTCTGTTTGACGATAACAGTTCGTCGCTCAACAGCAACGCAAAGATTGAGGTGGAACGCATTGCAACACTGATGCAGGCCAACCCTGACCTGAAACTTGAAGTTGAAGGCAACACCGACGACCTTGGCACCGAAGACTACAACCAACGCCTGTCAGTTATGCGTGCCCGCGAGGTTATCAACTACCTGACAAGAAAGGGCATTGCCGAAAGCCGTTTCGTGGCTAAAGGCTTGGGCAAGACCAACTTCATAGCCATCAACCAAAACCCTGACGGAAGCGACAATCCCGAAGGACGCGCACTGAACCGAAGGGTTGATATGAAAGTGCTTAACCCTACCAACGCAAATGTTGTGGTTGAAGGCATCTACGTTCCTGACGAACTGAAATACCGCGACCAACTTACATACACAGTATGGATTACAGAGTCTGACAAGCCACTGTCGCCATCAAAATTCAAAGACCTGAACAACGTTTGGATTTTTGAAGCCGATGGCAAATATATGTACACCGTAGGCCTTTTCAAGCACGAGGCAAATGCCGTGCAGATGGTGGGCAACGTGGTTGACGCTGGCTTCAACGATGCTCGCGTAATCAACAGCGTTGAATACAACCAACTGATTCAAAAGGGTAGCAACTTCTACAAGTCGAAGATGGAAGACACCGACAAGAACACTTACGCAATCCAGTTGCTGGCGGTATCGCAACCTGCCGACAAAGCCAAATTCCGTGGACTGTTCGACGTTGAGATGCATAAAGGCGACGATGGACTGTACAGATACACTTGGGGCGAATTCATTGGCAAGCCATCGGCAAGACAGGCCCTTGAAGACGTGCTCAACAAAGGTTTCACCGATGCCTTCATTGTTAATGTAGACAAGTTTGAATAGAAGTGGCAATGCTTGAAAACGAAAAGATAGTGCTTCGCGCCGTTGAGCCCGAAGACCTTGACTTTCTGTACAACTGCGAAAACAACACTGACATTTGGCGGTTTGGAAACACCACTGCGCCCTATTCAAGATTCGCACTCAAGCAATACATTGCCGATGCTCAAAACGACATTTTCACAAACAAGCAACTGCGACTGATTATTTGCCTGAAAGGCGACTGCAACAAGGCCATCGGGGCGGTTGACCTGTTCGACTTCGACCCTTTCCACCAAAGGGCATCGGTAGGCATCATTATAAATGACGCTGAAAACAGGCATCAGGGCTACGCCGAACAAAGCCTCAACCTGTTGGTTGAATACTGCTTCGGTTTTCTGCACCTGCACCAACTGCATTGCTCCGTCTCGGCGGACAACAAGGCAAGCATCAATCTTTTCAAAAAAATTGGATTTGCCGAATGCGGGCATCGTCTCGATTGGATTAAAGGTAAAAATGGCTTTATCGACGAAATTGAATATCAACTAATTGACAAGGATTGACATTTTGCCAGCCCGAACATTGTTGATAAATCTTTTTGCGTTGTCGCTTGCTTGGGCAAGCAACTAAACGTAAAATTGTCGCAGTTTTTTTAGTCAGCACAACAATGGCCGAACGAGCAATCTTTGCCGAAATAATCATTCCTGTCCCCGTCAAAGGCACTTTCACCTACGAGGTTCCTATCTCAATGGTGGAAACGGCAAAGGTGGGCCAAAGCGTGATTGTGCAGTTTGGCGCAAAGAAACTCTACACGGGCATCATTGCAAGCCTGACGCCAACACCACCTGAAGGGTTCCGCATAAAGTCGATTCTGAACATTGTGGACGAGAGGCCCACCGTCACGCAAAAGCAACTTGAACTGTGGCAATGGACTTCATCTTATTATATGTGCCCTATTGGCGACGTTTACAAGGCTGGCGTGCCTGTAGGCCTGCGCCCCGACAGCGAGTCGAAGGTGCTACCCGTGACCGAAAAAAGCGCCGAAACCGACCAACTCACCAAAGACGAATGTGCGGTTTTTTCAATATTGATGAAGGAAGAAGAGGCCAGCATAGAAATGCTTGCAAAAAGCACCAACCTTAAATCGATTCTCACCATTGTGAAGAACCTTTCCGACAAGGGTTTCGCCATAATCACCGAAGAGGTGAGAAACCAGCCGAAACCACGCAGGCAGAAGGTAATACGGCTGTCGGACCGCCTCGCCGATGCTGAAACACTCAACCGTACCCTCGCCCTGCTGACACGATCTGAAAAACAGCAAGCAACTCTCAGATGGATTGCCGACTTTCTGGGAAAAGATGCCTTCAAGGGCAAGAGCGTGCTTAACAAAGTGGTGCTCGAGAAAGTGCCGACAACCGCGGCAATTGTCCGCTCACTTGTTGAAAAAGGATTTCTTGTTGAAGACACGGAAGACTTCCTACTGACTGCCAATGACTCTGAGATACAGAGCATCAACTCTCTCAATCAATATCAGCAAGAGGCACTGGAACAGATCATTGCTCTGGGGTGCCACCGCATCCTCACTTCGGGCCAGGCAC
>CALCFP010000538.1 GCA_937900725.1 uncultured Bacteroidota bacterium
CGCAAAATCGGGCGTGCCCATAAATACTATTCTCAAGGAATCTTTGCTATACATATATATAATAGGTTTGTTCTTAAGATTATTGTTTATGCGTTGTTTTTACATTAAAAAAGGCCACTCTAGGTAGCCTTCCTTAATGTTATTTGATGGTCATTTTAAGCCTTTTCGTAGCAACGTGCCCATTCAATTTCGAATGCGGAAGGAAGATTGGCGTCGTTGGCGTTTTTGTTCAAGCCTGCAGAAAGCATTATGAACAATGGTTCTTGAGGAACAGCGTTGCTTGTTGATGCAACTTCAACTCCGTTTATCTTCCAGGTGATCTTGTTCTGTTCCCATTCTACAGAGTAGATGAAGAAATCCTTAGCCAAGCCCGAACCGCCGAATTTGTTGCCTGCCGATTTTCCGTTGTTGTATGTCGAAACCTGAAGCGAACCCGACTTGCCCACATTGTATTTGAAAATGTCGATTTGTGGTTCAATCTTTTCGCCTTTCAGCCAGAATGCTTGGTAAACAGGGTTTTGAGCATCAATCTTTATTTTGGCTTCAAACTTGCCGTATTGCTGACGGAAACTGTTCGCAGTGCTCAGCATACCCGAAGTGTAGTCGAAGTCTTGGGTGAAGAAACCGTGTTTTGCGTCCCATACTTTGCCTGTGGCCTTTTCTTTTTTGGTAAGGATGCGCAGTACCGATTGCTTTATGTCGATGTTTTTGTTGTCGGTGTAGTATTGCTTGTCGCCAGCCAAAACGTAGCGGTCGTTAAGCACCATTTTCCCCCAGAAGAAACTGTTCATCCATTTCGACTCGTCGATTTTCGCATCATCGAAGTTCTCTTCAAAAGTCAGGTTCCAAGCCTTCAGCGAGTCAAATTTGTTTGAATTTACGGTGGCTTGATACCATTTTATGTTTTCAGAGTTTTTCAGTTCGTTGTATTTGCTTTCCTTTTGGGCGTCTTCGGTTTTGCTGAAACGGTTCTTGTCCAGAAGGTATTCTTTCTGTTGCTTGAATTCGTCCGATTTTACAAAAGCGTCAAGTTCGTTGTAGTCCGAAACGAGGAATGAGCCTTCTGTCTCGACATACATTTTATATGGCTTGCTGTTTTTGTATTTAGACCAGAATTTGAGGTCGGCTGATTTTTTCAGGCTATTGAATTCTTCGAAAAGGGCCTTGTTTTTTTGCAGTTCGGCCATTTCTTCGTCGGTTTTTGCCTTTTGCTTTGCCAGTTTTGCAAGGTTTTCAATGCCAGCCAGTTCCTGATAGCGTTTAGGCATATCCGATGAATCAATGGTTGTAAAGCGTTTGTAGTCGGCCGATTGTGGAACGCTGAAGTAATTCTTGATGCGTTTGTCCTTGCTCAATTTCAGATATTTCTTCTCTTTTTCGCAATATTCTGAGGCAGAATAGTTTAATGATGTTATTTGAGCCTTTCTTGTCTTGAATTCGTTGGAATTGACAAAACTGTCCAATTCGTTGTACAGTTTCAATTCGTCAGAGTCTTTGTATTCGTTAAGTCGTTTGAATTCAGCAATTAATTGATTGCGTTCGCCTTCAATCTTTTCTGTTTTTGGCAGAAGGCCAAGTGCCAGGCGCAATGAAAAACTGAAATTTGCCATATTTATTTAATGTAATTACAGACTACAAATATAAAAAAACGTTGTATTTATAAAACCACTTATAATGCTTTTGGAATAGTAAAATGAAATGTACTTCCTATGCCTTTGGTGCTTTCTGCCCAAATCTTGCCGTTGTTTTTCTCTACAAATTCCTTGCATAGTATTAACCCTAAACCGGTGCCTTCAAGTTCGTTGTTCTCGTTGTGTGTCAGGCTGCGGCTGTCTATGCGGAAAAGATTGTCCAAGTGCGATTCGTCCATCCCCATTCCTTGGTCTGAAATTGAAATCTCAATCATGTCGTTTTCTATTTCCTTGGCCGTTATAGTGATGGTGCTGTTTTTGGGGCTAAATTTCAATGCGTTTGAGATTATGTTCCTGAAAACAAATGTTGCCATGTCGTGGTCAACAAAGGCGTACAGGTTCGAGTCTATGTTTGGAACAATGGAAATGTTTTTTTGTGTCGCCACGCCCGATTGCAATTCCATTATGTTGTTGACTATGAACCCGACTTGTATCTTCTTGTAACTTATTTTGATTTGTCCTGTTTGAGTTCTGGCCCATTGCAGAAGGTTTTCTAGCAAGCCGAAAATCTTGTGCGAATAGAAATTTATTTGCTTGATATACTCGTGGTCTTTAATTGGTTCTGAGTGATACAAGTCGCTAAGCATCAAGTCGGTAATGTTGATGATGGCTGAAAACGGGTTTTTAAGGTCGTGTGAAATAATTGTGAAGAACTTGTCTTTGGCCTCGTTCTTCTGTTCAAGTTCAATTTTTTGCCTTTCCAGTTCCTGCTTTTCTATAAGTAATTGAGCCTGTGCTTTCTCTATGTCGTCTGCCTTGCGTGCCAGATGTTCTTCCATTTCGTTGCAAACCTTAAGTCGGCTAATCATTGGAATCATCATTTTCCCCCATAAATCAGGCTTGTCCTCAATTGTTTTGCGGAATACTTCGTTGCTGAGCACCATTAGCCTTGAGTTCTTTATTGCGGTGGCGTTGGTAGAGTGCGGACTTTTGTCAATGAACGAGTATTCGCCAAAATATTGTTTTTTTGTGAATGTGTTGAATATGTGCCCGTTGTTGTGTATGCTTACGCATCCTTCAAGAATGACGTACAGTTGAAGTCCGGGGTCGCCTTTGCTGTAGATCAGGTCGCCTTTCTTGTAGAGCGTCTCAGTCATATTGTTCGCCAATAGGTTGATGGTCTCGTCGTCGAATTCTTTGAATAATTCAATATCCTTGAGTATAAGGGGCAATTCTTGATTGTTCTCAGGCATAACTTTACATTTTATCGCTCTAAGATAACTGATTATTGGGAACGTTGGACAATTGAATGAGGTTTTTTGTGGGTTTGACATAATTTGATTGTCATCAGTAGTTATTAAACACGTATTTTTTATCTTTACACTAGTTAAACACATATTTTATTCCTTATGAAAACGCCCAAAATTGTTAAAGACGACCCGTGGCTGAATCCTTACAAGGATGTTATTGTAAAGCGTATGCAGAATTGTATCGAGATTGAGGCAAGATTGACTGGCAACGGAAAGTCTTCGCTGTACGAACTCGCCAACGGGTATATGTACTACGGCGCTTTTTCCGACGGCGTCACAACTACGGTGCGCGAATGGTTGCCCAACGCAATGCGTGTCACTTTGATTGGCGATGTGAACAATTGGCAGGAGAGCCCTGATTTTGATTTCAAGCCTTTGAATGGCGGAAATTGGGAACTTCAACTGCCTGCTTCAAAATTCGGACATGGGGCGTTGTTCCGTCTGAAGGTTTACTGGAGCGGAGGCGAGGGCGAGCGTATTCCTGCATGGGTCAGGAGAGTTGTTCAGGACCCTGATACAAAAGTGTTCAGTGCGCAAGTCTGGTGCCCGTCTGAACCTTATCAGTGGAAATGCAATGAACGCATTAAGGCAACAGAGCCTTTCATTTACGAGGTGCATGTCGGAATGTCGGGCGAAAAGGAGGGCGTGACAACATTCAGCGAGTTTCGCCAAAATGTTTTGCCCAGAGTGATTGCGCTTGGCTACAATACCATTCAGATGATGGCCGTTCAGGAACATCCGTATTACGGTTCGTTTGGATACCACGTGTCGAGTTTCTTTGCGGTTTCTTCGCGTTTCGGCACACCCGACGATCTCAAGGCTCTGATTGACGAGTGCCACTCTAATGGCATACGTGTGGTTATGGATTTGGTCCACTCGCATGCGGTAAAGAATATTGCTGAAGGACTCGGCCTTTACGATGGTACACGTTACCAGTTCTTCCATAGTGGCGACCGTGGCCTGCATCCTGCTTGGGATTCGTTTTGCTTCAACTATGGCAAGGACGAGGTTCTGCATTTCCTTTTGTCAAATATCAAGTTTTGGCTTGAAGAGTACCGTTTCGACGGGTTCCGTTTCGATGGCGTTACAAGCATGATATACCTCAATCACGGGTTAGGCGAGGATTTCACTTCATACGATTTGTATTTCAATGGTGCGCAGGACGATGATGCCATAACGTATCTTATGCTTGCCAACAAGTTGATAAAGCAGGTCAATCCCGATTCTGTGTCTATTGCGGAGGAGATGAGCGGGTATCCCGGGCTTGCAATGCCGTTTGATGACGGTGGTGTCGGTTTCGACTACAGACTTGCCATGGGAATTCCGGATATGTGGATTAAAGTGCTGAAGGAGAGTAAGAACGACGAGTCTTGGGATTTGGGGCATATTTACCACGAATTGACATCGAAACGTGCCGATGAGCGGACAATTTCCTATGCCGAATCCCACGATCAGGCACTTGTTGGCGATAAAACTATCGCTTTCTGGCTGATGGATAAGGAGATGTATTTCAATATGCTTGTCACTTCGCAAAACTTGCAGGTTGACCGCGGTATCGCTTTGCATAAGATGATTCGTCTTATCACGGCTTCGACCATCAATGGCGGATATCTGAACTTTATGGGTAATG
>CALCFP010000539.1 GCA_937900725.1 uncultured Bacteroidota bacterium
GAATGTCGATGGTCATTCGTTTTAGGTTTTTATGTTTTAGTTTTTTGTGACTACATAAAACGGATTATTGACAATATCGATTTTTGTCTGCCAGTGTGCCAATCTGCACAAAACGCATAAAAAGGTGAAGCGAAATGAAATGCCGATGCCGACTTCCATTCCCCCAAAAACAGCAAAACTTATCAATGCTACTGAAAACTTTTACCAAAACGCGCAAAAGTTTTCAGTAGGATATGCTTTTTTACATTTGCGAATTAGTGCAATGCCATTCTCACAGTTGTGCTTTGTAAAGACATAACTCACCATCTTCGTCAAACTTTGTCACATACAGAGTGTTGGTTGTTTCAGAAAAACCTGACAAGTTATAGCATTCACCTATTTTATAGCGTGCAACCACATTGCCGTCCCAATCGAACTTAAACAATTCAGGGTTGTTTTTTCGGGCTTCTTTCAAATCTTTACGAAAAACATTATGAATACGACTATTTATTGCAAAAATATAGTTCTTGGTACTGAACGAAAGTCCAATGTATTCGTTGACAAACTCTCCCGAAAAATAACGTTCCAATTTACCATTATCGACAATTTCCACAGGTTCTGGACCGCATACAATCTTGATGGTGTCCAATGATGAATTGAGAATTGTGAATTGTGGCTTGCATGCGTAGGCTATGAAAGTCCTTTGACGGTCAAGATTGGTGAAAATATAAGTGTTACTGATATATCCATCTATTGTGGCTTCGGCAGGTGGATTATATGTAAATTTAGCATCCTTACCTGTTACAATCAATTCTGGAATGCCCGAGTTTGCTTCTTTGCTACAATTATCGAAATACCAACGATTATAAAATACAAATGAAGTGTCCGTCAAAACGTCAACATTCTTGTACTCGCTATTGTCTTGATAGTACATTTGTGGATTGTACGTTTTGTTCAATTGCATTATGGAGTCGAGATTGAAAATTTTCATTCTCACTTGTCGTGGGTCGGAAACTATCAGCCTATTGTCACGCAAAGAATTGTAACAGAATATCATTTCCTCCGGACCGTTCCCTTTAATAATGTAATTTGACAACACTTCTTTTGAATTCAGATTCATTATTGTCAGCCAATAAGGATCAGGAGTTCTGTGCATAGTAACCAAAACAGAGTCATGATATACATAATAATAGGAATCCATACATTCATCCTCCGGCAAGTCTATTTTTTCAAACTCAATCGGCTGTACAGGCGGAAGGTCTTCTTCAGTCAAATAAACAATCTTGTCTGACTTTTCACTATTTGAACAAGAGTAAAAAAGCAATAGGCCTAGTGCCACAATAAAAAAATCTGCAATTCTCATAGTCAATGCATTTTAAAGGTTGATGTTACTAACACACAAAGTCTAAACGACATACGTATGGCTTATATTGCAGAATACACAATGTTTTCTGATAAAATTCGGCGAACATAAAAACCGAAGACACGATAATTTTTTTTCATTTTCATACTATTTTTTGCGTGATAGTAAACACTTCCGTTAGTCGAGTTGTGCTTTATACATAGTTCCTTCATTATCGTGATTTGTCCATAAATACAGTGTATTATTGTTTTTGCAATAGTTATGAGTTGTAATAGACCTGACTCTCACATCTTTAGTGACATACCTGGCAACGACATTGCCTTCCCAGTCCAATTTATATATTTCGCCACCATTAGTGTTATTCTTGTGCAAACGCCTGTTAATCACAAAAATGTTGTCTTCATCGCATGTCGCAAAATAATAGT